>CALZOU010000062.1 GCA_945827805.1 uncultured Lachnospiraceae bacterium | reverse complement strand
TTTGACAACTGAATAACTGCCAGGCATTGAATTTTCAAGGTGCATAGGCTAAATCTATGTGCGAAGTTTGAGTTAAGACAATAAAAACAGCCTTGTATGCAAACAAAATGTATTTGTATACAGGGCTGAGTGAGTTACTTTTTTCCAGACCTTTCAGAAGCCGGAGCGGGAGGCATGGAATCTATATAGGCAAAGGAAAAATGAAGAAAATGCAGCTTGTCGATATCCATAGTCTGCATGAGATCATAAAATTCCTGAAAATCAATAAGCTGTTTGATCTTTTCCAGACGATAATTCACGCTGTTTCTGTGCGTATGCAGCATTACACCGGTAAGAGAAGGCTGAAAGCCACTGAAAACATAAGCGCGCAAAGTTGCATAATAAGGTGTTTTATGTTCCTGATCATAATAATACAATTTTAACAGGCCCCGGTGTACATAGGTTCTGGAAAGAGGGGTACATCTGTGAAGCTGGGAGATATAGTCGTAGCCACAGGTAGCGGCATCAGAATAGCAGTTCTTTTCTATAATACAGCGTTTTAGCTCATTACAGGCCTGTTCGTAGTATTCCCGGCATTGTTTAATGCCGTAAAAGGTCTGACTGATACCACAGATATAGTTGTCGGCAATAAAAGGAGCCAGATGCTCTTTATAGTCCAGCGTTTTTTTGTTTCTCGTACAGTTTGTCAGGATAAGTAATTGCTTTTTATAGCAGAAAACAATGGAATCCACAAAAGTTTCTGCCAGACGGATGTACATTCTGTTGAGCATGACGGGCTCTTGTGGTACGTTTTCCTGAATGGCAAAGATTTTATAGGTATCCATGGCATCCCATTTCAATGTACTGAGAAAAAGCGCAAGTTCTTCCTCATCGTATGTATTGCTGTTCAGTATGGAGGAGGCGATCTCCCCTAACCTGGAAGTCGAACTGTATTTGGCATAGTATCGCTCCATATATTTTGAAATATAAGAAACGAGGATGCTGCAAAGCGGCAGGACCTCCTTCGAGAGTGGTTTGTGCATGGAAAACAGGACAAAATGGCCGGCCATATAATGATTGGCAAGAATACTGCAATGGATATAGTCTGTCAGTCCTATTTTTGATTCATGAAACGTAGGAGTCAGATCTTTAAATACACGTGTCAGGTTACTCTGATCCCGGAGCGTTTTCATCCGATCTTCGGAAAGACCATTATTCTCCAGAATTTCAGCCCAATGCCAGTTGATTTCCGGAGGATAATGAGAGGACATAGCAAGACTTTTTCCGTCCGGGGCATAGATAAACATAGGATTTTCAAAAATTGAATCACTGCAGTCAAGCATTTGGGTAAGTCCATTTTCGCTTTCCAGTAAAATACCCAGAGTCCTTTCCCAATCTCTGAAATGATCCAATATTGCACAGACTTCATTAAAGACTTCTTCAGGATCGCTGTCCGGAATCAACAGCATATCGTTTCTGTGTACAATGACTGTGCCATCGTGATTTCCATAGAAAAATACACTGGCCTCGCCTACGTATACCGTTTTTTCATTCAGAAAGGAATAAACAATCCAGCGGACAGTTTCAATGGTCTCTGAACCTTCTGTGATCATCGACACGATATTGTCGTAATTTAACCGCGATAAAATATTCCACATGCTGATCTTCATGATTCCACAACCTTCCTTTTTGTTTGGCGTATCTATTATGGATTACTTGCCTGTGGCCGGGCGTTTCTTGAAAAATTGATTTTATGTGTATTATAGGTTAAATGGCAGAAGTTTTCAATGTACCGGGGAGACTGTTGCTTTTGTTATTTTACATTTGAAAGAGCCTTGGCATAGGCCAGAATGCGCTTTTCCATATCGTGATTCTTTTTGAGTTCCAGAATAAGGGAATATAATTCCGGCGATTCCGCACTGGAGATGGTAATATAATCGGTATGCATTTCATCAGAAATTCCATAGAGAAAATCCACATTACAGTGAAAGGTCTGGGCAATAAAACATACCGTCTGATAGGATGGCTCCCGTTCCCCTTTTTCGTAGCGTCCATAGGCCATGGCGGATATGGGGAAAAAGCGCAAGATGAAATATTCGTGTCGTTTAGTGTGAAAAAATAAAAAATATTCATGCATTTTAATGCGAAAAATAATAAGAAAATAACACAAAACGACACGAATGCATGATATACTGTAAATAAATATAGGAAAAAGGAGGCCTGTCATGTACAGAAAAATAACAGAGTATTTGAAACAGTGGAAAGTGGATCCGCATCGCAAACCTTTAATCCTGCAAGGTGCAAGACAGGTAGGAAAAACATATTCCATACTTGAATTTGGTCGCACGCAGTATGAAGATGTGGCGTACTTTAACTTTGAGTCGAATCCGAAATTAGCAGAGACATTTGCTGAAAGCATCAGTCCTTCGTATCTTTTGCCAATTTTGTCGCATATTGCCGGAAAGACGATTGTGAAAGAAAAAACCCTGGTTATTTTTGATGAAGTGCAGCTGTGTGAGAGAGCACTGACATCGCTTAAATATTTTTACGAAGATGCACCAGAGTATCATATTATAGTTGCAGGAAGCCTACTGGGTGTAGCTGTAAACCGGGCCCAGTTTTCGTTTCCTGTTGGTAAAGTAGATATGAAGACAATGTATCCGATGGATATGGAAGAATTTATGCTGGCAAGGGGAGAAGAGGTACTGGTTAAACGGATCAGAGAATGTTTTGCAACAGATCAACCGATGCCATCTATACTGCATGATGCAGCAATGCAGATGTATCGTCAGTATCTGATCGTTGGTGGAATGCCGGAGTGTGTGCGTCAGTTTGTAGAGACTGGGGACTATATTCTGGTGCGACATACGCAGGATATGATACTTGCCAGTTATTTGAATGATATGAGTAAATATAATACATTAAATGAAATTAAAAAGACTCGTTTGGCTTATGACAATATCACGGTACAGCTGTCAAAGAAAAATACACGTTTTCAATATAAGCTGATAAAAAAAGGTGGCAGAGCTTCGGAGTTTGAAAACGCCATTGAGTGGTTGTGTCTGTCAGGGATTGTTTCTCAGGTATATAAAGTCGATCAGGTGAAGAAACCGCTGGAAAATTATCGGGATATTGATGCATTTAAAATTTATATTTCAGATCTGGGATTATTATGTGCTAAAAAAGATTTGTTGGCAAACGATATACTGTATATGGTAGAAGAATTAAATGATTTTAAAGGCGGTATGATGGAAAATTATGTGCAGGTACAATTGTGCATGAACGGTTACAAGACGTACTATTGGGAATCTGAACGGGGAGCAGAGATCGACTTTGTAATCCAGAGAGAAGGAAAACTGATACCAATTGAAGTAAAGGCAGCAGATAACACGAAAGCTAAAAGTCTGAAAATCTATATGGATAAATATAAACCGGCGTATGCAATCAAACTTACTGCAAAAAATTTCGGATATGAAGATGGTAAGAAACAGGTGCCTTTGTATGCTGCGTTTTGTATTTGAGAAAAATACAGTTGTGTATGTAGTGTTGAGTTAAAAACGTAATATGAAAAATTAGAACAACTGCGAGCATGGAAAAATCGTCTCGCAGTTGTTTTTTGAAGCATTAATCCACTAATCGGCAATAATCACTTTAAGATAAGTATTATTGTTAACTGCATAGATAAAGTGGCATCTCAGCCTGATCGGGAGACCAGTTCAGACGGGGTGCGTTTCAGTTCAGTGCTTCGTAATCGGAAGCATCCTCATTCGGGCCGACGCAATCGGACAGGGAATAACTGCCGATGCTTTCGTTTGCTGTATCGTCTATGGTAACGTAATGCTCTTTGCCATCAGCTGTAAAGACAAATTTTGTTTTGCCGGCATTTACAGCGGAGGTGATGTCGAATTTCAGATTTTTATACGTTAGATAGACTTTGCCGTTATCATCACGATCCACAGCGGTATCACCGAAGGTTTCGGCGATTTCGCTGGCGGTCATCGGTCGTTCGTTGCCATTTTCGTCTGTGGTTACGCCATCGCCGCCGACAGTTACATCTTTGCCATCGGCATCCTTGTAGGTGAATTCGTATTCGTGATCTCTGGAAGAAGTCACAGTGGCATTCTGCTGTTCGCCATTGATCCACATAGTAAACATCGTCCGGATGCCGCCCAGATCCGAAGCATAGGCAGCAGTGCTGGCAGAGATGACCAGTACAAAAGCGGCAGCAGCGGCTGCGATACGGCTGTATACATGTTTTGTTTTATTTTCCTTTTTCATTTCGGTTACCTCCAAAGAGAATCTTTCGGAGGATGCCAGGGTATCGAAGGTCCTCTTATATTTTTCTTTATTCATCATCTGACCATTCCTCCTTTAATACATCCTTTAAGAGTTTGCGTCCTCTGGACAGTCGGACTTTCACGTTGCTTTCGCTGATTTTAAAATATCGGCGATTTCGTGTATGCGGTAATCTTCATAATAGAACAGGTGGATAACGATGTGATATTTTTCCGGAAGCTGCATCACGGCATCGAAAAGGTCGTGATCTGCAGGCTTCGTAAAGGGCAGCGTTTCCGTGTAGTCCTCCAGCGAAACCTTATGTTTTCGCCAGAAAGACCGGTTAATATCTTTTGCGCGATTGAGCGCTACGCGAAACAGCCATGCACGGATGTGTTGTTCATCGGTAAAGTCTTTTGTGGATGTATGGTACTGAATAAAGGTATCCTGCACCACATCTTTGGCGTCCTCGGCGTCCTTACATACGTTGAAGGCGGCCACAAAGAGGTGGGACTGGTACGCTTTCATCAGCTGTTCTACGGGTTGTCGCATGAGTGATCCCTCAGTTTCTTATCGTTCTTTTGCTTTGTAAAACTGTTTAGTGGCAGTTTTTTACAAAGCTCTTTGAAAGGCCTTTCAACTATAACACGAATGCAGAGAGAAAAAGGTTACATTTGCAGAAAATTTATTTTTTGAAAGTATGCTTTAAGTGACAGAAAAGCTGATCAGAAAACAAATGGAAAGTGGCAAGGGGGATTTGAACGAAAATATGCATAAGAAAACCGGGAGATTTTTGGATTGCGTGAGGGGTAGTGGCTATGCTACGATGGTCAAAAGAAAGATGGCATAAAAAGCTATTGTGGGAACAGGAGGTTTTCTAATGGAGATACAGGAATTTGGTAAATTGCAGGACGATACAAAGGCGAGTCTGCTTACGATTGAAAATAAGAATGGCATGCGTCTGTCGATGACGGATTTTGGCGCAGCTATCGTGTCTTTGCAGGTGCCGGACCGGGACGGGCGTCTGGTGGATGTTGTGCTGGGGTATGACAAGGTGGCCGATTATGAGACGGACACGAATGCCTTCGGCGCGACGATCGGCCGTGTGGGCAACCGTATTGCAGGCGCAAAGTTTGTGATAGACGGACGAAGCTATGCGCTGGATGCCAACGATGGAAAACAGTGTCTGCATGGTGGATTTCATGGGTATCATAAGAGAATGTGGCACTACGAGGTGCGCAAAGAGGAATGTGCGATTGCGTTTTCCCTGCACAGCCCGGATAAAGATCAGGGATTTCCGGGAACGCTGGATATCATCGTGACGTATTCCCTGGACGAGGAAAACGGGCTGCATATCCGGTATTTTGCTATTTCAGATGATGCGACGCCAATCAATATGACGAACCATACCTATTTTAATCTGAATGGTCATGATCAGGGAAACATTGGGGGACAGGAAGTGACGCTGGGGGCGCATTTCTTTACAGAAATTAACGACGAGGTTTATCCGAATGGCAATATCGTTTCCGTGAAAGATACACCGCTTAATTTCCTGGAACAGCATAAGATCGGAGATGCAATCGATGCGGACGACATCCAGATAAAGCGTGCTGGTGGATATGACCATAATTATGTACTTGATGCATATACAGGTGAAATCCGTCTGGTCGGTAAGGCCTATGCGCCGGAGACGGGCATCGGAATGGAAATCTATACGGATCAGCCGGGTATGCAGTTTTATACCGGAAATTTTGTAGGAGACGGTACGAAAGGCAAGACCGGTGCGGTGTATCATAAGAGAGGTGGTTACTGCTTTGAGACGCAGGGATATCCGGACGCGGTGCATTATACGCATTTTCCGGATGTTGTGTATGAAGCAGGAGAGCCGTACGATACGGAGACGATCTACAAATTTACGGTAAAATAGAAGACGGACGAAAATCGGTCCCTGCGACGAAGGTCTTGCTGGAGTAGCTGGCACAAGTGGGTGGTATATCTGTTTTCAAACAAGTGCAACGCAAAAATGAGCTACATGCTAACTCCGACATAGTCGCGCTCGCTAAAGCGGGCTCGCGCGAAGTCTACGTTACCATGTATCCAGCAGAAACTGCCAGTGGCAGTTTCTGTCGGAAAGCATGGGATCTCATTTCTTGCTAAAAGCGCACTTTGATCGTTTGAAAACAGATATACCACCCACTTGTGCCAGCTACTCCAGCAAGACCTTCGCCGCAGGGATCGATTTTCTGACATACAATTCCCACGGGAACGGACACGAAATGAGTGGCAAGAAACGGATTGACTAAAATATAGACAGATAATCTGTGAAAGATGTACAAAAGCAGAAAATACCGGGATTGTCTGTTGAATTTGTGCAGGAATAAATCTATAATATTTATAAGTTTAGATGATTGCGTGCACGTGCACGATTAAGGAGGACGATATGTATTTTATCGGAGTGGATCTGGGTACTTCGGCTGTGAAGCTGCTGTTGATGGATGATACAGGAAAGATCTGTGGCAGTGTTTCGAGAGAGTATCCGCTGTATTTCCCGCAGCCGGGCTGGTCGGAGCAGAAGCCGGAGGACTGGTGGAGTGCGGTATGTGATGGTTTGAAGGAGCTGCTTGGTGGAATTGATGCTGCCGAGGTTGGCGGTATCAGCTTTGGCGGTCAGATGCATGGTCTGGTTATTCTGGATGAGAATGACGAGGTGATCCGCCCGGCGATCCTGTGGAATGATGGACGTACACAGAAGCAGGTGGATTACCTGAACAATGAGATCGGCAAGGACAAGCTTTCCGAGTATACGGCGAATATCGCATTTGCCGGATTTACGGCACCGAAGCTTCTCTGGGTAAAGGAAAACGAACCGGAGAATTTCGCACGGATCAGAAAGATCATGCTGCCGAAGGATTATATTGCTTACAAGCTGTCCGGTACACATTGCTGTGACTATTCCGATGCGTCCGGTATGCTGCTTTTAGATGTAAAGAATCGCTGCTGGTCGAAGGAAATGCTTGAGATCTGTGATGTGAAGGAAGAACAGATGCCGAAGCTTTTCGAGAGCTACGAGGTTGTCGGTACATTAAAGCCGGAGCTGGCCAAAGAGTTCGGTATGAAGGACACTGTAAAGATCGCTGCCGGTGCAGGTGACAATGCCGCTGGTGCAGTCGGTACAGGTACAGTCGGTGACGGTCAGTGTACGATCTCCCTGGGAACCAGTGGTACGGTATTTATTTCCAGTGAGAAATTTGGTGTTGACGAGAACAATGCGCTGCATGCCTTTGCACATGCGGACGGACATTATCATCTGATGGGCTGTATGCTTTCTGCTGCATCCTGCAATAAATGGTGGATGGAAGAGATCATCGGTACAAAGGATTTCGCCGGTGAGCAGAAGGGTATTACAAAGCTTGGTGAGAATCATGTATTCTTCCTGCCGTATCTGATGGGTGAGCGTTCTCCGCATAATAATCCGCTGGCCAGAGGTACATTTATCGGTATGACGATGGATACGAGCCGTGCAGATATGACGCAGGCAGTTCTGGAGGGTGTAGCCTTTGCGCTTCGTGATTCTCTGGAGGTCGCAAGAAAGCTTGGGATCAACATCACGCGTACCAAGATCTGCGGTGGTGGAGCCAAGAGTCCGCTGTGGCGTAAGATCATTGCCAATGTGCTGAATCTGAAAGTGGATATCATCGAGGCAGAGGAAGGCCCGGGCATGGGTGGCGCTATGCTGGCAGCTGTTGCCTGTGGTGTATATGATTCCGTAGAGGATGCGGCAGCCAAGATCGTACATGTGGTAGAGACGATCGAGCCGGATCCGGAGCTGGTGGACAAATATGAAGACAGATATCAGAAATTTGCACAGATTTACCCGACGGTTAAAGGACTGTTTGACACAGTAACAATCTAAGCACAGAGTATAGCAGATTTTGTCTCTCAGAGTGCGCTGAAAACGGGTATACGATGTGGCAGAAAAATACGCATTTGAGCAAAAAAGTAACAGTTATATCTATATATGGTAACAAAAGAGCAAGGCGGGAACAAAGCTGTGCATCATATGGTATAGCGAAGTCTCCTGCCCGGCTCTGCAAAATATATACATATTTTTAGGAGGATACGACTATGAATAACATGCCGAAAATCAAAATCGGTATCGTGGCTGTCAGCCGCGACTGTTTCCCGGAATCTCTTTCCGTTAACAGAAGAAAAGCTCTGGTAGAAGCTTACAAAGCAAAATATGACGCAGAGGATATCTACGAATGTCCGGTCTGTATCGTAGAGAGCGAGATCCATATGGTACAGGCTCTTGAGGATATCAAGAAAGCCGGATGTAACGCACTGTGCGTATATCTTGGCAACTTTGGTCCGGAGATCTCTGAGACACTGCTGGCTAAACACTTCGATGGACCGAAAATGTTTGTAGCTGCAGCTGAGGAAGATGATCTGGTACAGGGCCGCGGCGATGCTTACTGTGGTCTGTTAAATGCCAGCTACAACCTGGCACTGAGAAACGTAAAAGCATATATTCCGGAGCATCCGGTGGGAACCGCCGCTGATCTGGCTGACAGAATCCACGAGTTTATTCCGATAGCCCGTACCGTAGATGCTTTAAGCAACTTAAAGATCATTTCTTTTGGACCGCGTCCGCAGAATTTCCTGGCCTGCAACGCACCGATCAAACAGCTGTACAATCTGGGTGTTGAGATCGAGGAGAACTCCGAGCTGGATCTGTTCGAAGCCTTCAATAAGCATGCCGGAGATCCCCGTATTGCGGAAGTGGCCAAAGAGATGGAAGAGGAGCTTGGTGCAGGCAACAAGAAACCCGAGGTTCTGGAGAAACTGGCACAGTATGAACTGACATTGCTTGACTGGGTAGAGGCTCACAGAGGTTACCGCAAATATGTAACCCTGACCGGAAAATGCTGGCCCGCATTCCAGACACAGTTCGGCTTCGTTCCCTGCTATGTCAATGGACGTCTGGCCGGAAAAGGCATCCCGGTTTCCTGTGAGGTAGATATCTACGGAACACTTTCCGAGTACATCGGTCAGTGCGTCAGCGATGATGTGGTTACTCTGCTGGATATCAATAACACCGTAACCAAATCCATCTACGAAGAGGACATCAAAGGAAAATTCGATTATGAGCAGGAAGAGACTTTCATGGGCTTCCACTGCGGAAACACCTGCTCCAAGAAACTGGCTTTCCATGAGATGAAGAATCAGATGATCATGGCCAGAAGCCTGCCGGTAGAGGTAACCAATGGTACTCTTGAGGGAGACATCGTTCCCGGCGACATCACCTTCTTCCGTCTGCAGAGCACAGCTGACGGTATCCTTCGTGCATACGTTGCCAACGGCGAGGTACTGCCGGTAGCTACCCGTTCCTTCGGTTCCATCGGTGTATTCGCTATTCCGGAGATGGGACGCTTCTATCGTCACGTGCTGATTGAGAAGAATTATCCGCATCACGGTGCTGTTGCTTTCGGACATCACGGCAAGACCCTGTTCGAAGTATTCAAGATGCTGGGCGTGAAGCCGGAAGAGATCGGTTATAATCAGCCGAAGGGTGTAAGATATCCGACAGAGAATCCTTTCATGTAATATAATGCAAAAGTGACGGCCCCGGCCTTATTCTGCAAAAATGTGATCATTGCATTTTTGCAGAATTGGCCGGGGCCTTTTTAAACGGGATCATTTTATGGATAAGAAAATAGGGGGAAATTAATCACAGTGTTCTGATGTATTCGGTGGAGTAAAGGGATACAGTTCCTCGTAAGCCTCCAGTTCATCCCGGCTTTTCGGCCCGGAGGGTATCAGACCGGTGCAGTCCATGGAGGAGGCTGCAGGGCCGAGATAATCGTAGGAATCAATAATGCGATGGTTTTCGGAATCTGTTTTCTTTTTGGTGGCCATGGTAAAGCTCCTTTTTGGTGTTAAGTTGTGCGGATTTTGGGGAGGTTATACATGTTTTACAGAGTATATTGACATTTTAGTTTTCTATAGCTATAATATATATCAAAAGAAATAAAACTATTTTGTTTAAATTTTTCTTGATTATCATTTCTGACTTTTCATTTCAAATTAAGGAATACACAATGAGAAAAAATCATCTCTCGGGCCAGACAGTCACATCTATATCTGCCCAAAAGAAAACACAGTGGCATCCTCCTTTTTGTGCATCAATGCAGTTGGAATTAAAGGAGTATAAGTCAATATTGGAGTATTCAATGGAGTACGCATTGAGCACGAAACCGCTATCGATTGATCTGTTAATTATCAAGAAGGCGCAGGAAGTCCAGATTGAGAATGAGATCGGCCGCAAATTCCGATCACATAATATTATCGAGTACAAGTCACCAGATGACAGATTAAGCATAGATAATTATTTGAAAACGACCGGTTATACACATCTGTATTTGTCGATCGTGAATAAGAATAAGAAAAAAGATGAGGCAATAAAAAGTTTCGATATTACCGTAACAATCGTCAGAGTACGGAAACCGAAAAAGTTGTTCAGGATGTTAAGAGAAGTATACAATCTGTCTGTGACAAAGAGAGCCAACGGAATATATGAGGTGAAGGACACATTTCTTGGCTGTGTCCAGATCATAGTGACGAAAGAATTAGATCCGAAGGAACATGTCTGGCTGACATCACTGGCAGATGGAATGAAAGAGGACGAAGCCAGATTATTAATAGAAGAGGCAGGAAAGCTAAGCGCTCCTGATGATCGTGAATACGCAGAGTCAATACTGCAGCTGGCGATGGAGAAGAACAAAGATATATTTGAAAAAGTGAAAGGATGTGAAGATATGTGTCAGGCGTTTTGGGAATTATATGCACCGGAGATTGAGGCAGAGAAAAGAGCAAGTGAAAAACGTGGAGAACAACGTGGAGAAAAACGTGGAATTGCAATCGGTGAGAAGAATGGAGAAAAACGCGGAGAACGCAGAACGCTGATTTCTCTGATCATAAAGAAAATTCAGCGAGGTAAAGACATTCTTTCGATAGCAGACGCAGTGGAAGAGCCGGTGGAGATGATTCGACCAATATATGAAGCTGTATTGGCTGCGCCGGATGCAGATGTCGGACAGATATATGAAAAGGTTTATATCAAAGGGTGAAACAGTCCTGCAAAGCCAGAAAAGTAAATGGCAAACAACATAAAAATATAATATTAGTCTACGATTGGCGTGAAATATATTAAGGATGGACAGTAACATGAATAATCAAATTATTATAGTTGACAATCAGGACAATGCAATTGGCTACGGTGAGAAAATGGAAGTACACCAGAAGGATCTGCTCCACCGGGCATTTTCAATTTTCATTTTTGACTGGTCAGATCAGAAAATGCTGATACAGCGCAGAGCAAAAGAAAAATATCATTCGGGAGGTCTGTGGACCAATGCCTGCTGTTCTCATCCGCGGAAAGATGAGACGATGGAGAAATGCCTTTCCGAAAGATTAAAAGAGGAATTGGGATTTGAAAAACAGTTTCGTATCGCGGATCCAAATGACAGCGAAAGTTTGCTGGATGGTGACGATGTGATCTATAGCTGTGGTTCATTTAAGTATTATGCCAGGTTCGGATCTTTGAGCGAATATGAGATAGATCACGTGTTTTTATACAGCCCGGTTATGCAAAGGTTTTCAAAGTCGGACTTTATCGGTAACCCTGAGGAAGCGGATGCTTTACAATGGATCACCATAGACGAGTTAAGAAAGTGGATGGGAGACTCGCCAGAGGAGTTTACTGCGTGGTTTGGGAAGGCTTTTGAGCTGGCTTATGGAGTGCTAGAAAGACAGCGTAATGTTTTAAGGATGATGGAATGAGAGCGAAGAGATCCGACTGTTAATAGAAGAGGCAGGAAATCTAAGCGCCCCTGATGACCGCGAATACGCAGAGTCCATACTGCAGCTGGCGATGGAGAAGAATAAAGTTATATTTGAAAAAGTGAAAGGATGTGAGGATATGTGTCAGGCGTTTTGGGAATTATATGCACCGGAAATTGAGGCTGAGAAAAGAGCAAGTGAAGAGCGTGGAGAATGCAGAACGCTGATTTCTCAGATTATAAAGAAAATTCAGCGAGGTAAAGATATTCTTTCAATAGCAGACGCCGTGGAAGAGCCGGTGGAGATGATTAGACCAATATATGAATCAGTATTGGCTGCTCCGGATGCAGATGTCGGACAGATATATGAGAAGGTTTATCTCAAAGGGTGAAATAGTCCTGCAAAGTCAGAAGAGTAATTGGCAAACAATCTGATTATGCAAGGTTTTTCAAAGTCGAACTTTATCTGTACTTCCGAGAAAGCGGATGTTTTGCAATGGATTACCATAAATGGGTTAAGAAAGTGGAGGGGTGATTCACCGGAGGAGTTTACTGCGTGGTTTGGGAAGGTTTTGAGCTGGCTTATGTAGTGCTGGTAAACTGGTATCCAGATGTTGGAGTCCATCATCTGGGTATCGGTTTATCCATAACAGGGTGATAGTCTCCGGGACTATATATTGATTTTGAGAATACTCAGAAAAGAAAGAGATGCGGATGACTGCTTATAAGAAAATACCTATCCTGTTTGAACGCAGGATAGGTATTTTTCTTATAAGCAATCCTCCGCTTTGGGATGAGATAAAGAGTAATCCACTCAGCGAAAAAGCATCCATTCTTTATCTCATAAATTTTAGCATGTTTGAATTCGACTTACAATAATATTGTATATTTTTGTAGAAACCACAAAAAAAAGCATGGATAAATCACAAATATCAACAAAAATTTGATTATACATTTATCTTTAATCAAAATTTATCCTTTTATAATTGTGATTACTCTGCGGTCAACCTTATATTCTTGCAAAAAGGGAGGATTTTACATGGCTCGCAGTGGTGAAAACATTTACAAGAGAAAAGACGGAAGATGGGAAGGGAGATATATAATCAAATCTGCCAAAGGTTCTAAATATGGTTATATATATGCAAAGGAGTATAGTGACTGTCTCTTATACACATCTCCGAGCCCACGAGACCGTACTAGAT
>CALZOU010000061.1 GCA_945827805.1 uncultured Lachnospiraceae bacterium | reverse complement strand
TTCATACACACATATGGGGCTGCCGCAATCGGGTGGCCTCTTTGTATATGCATAAAATCCGCGCGACTTTAGCGAGCACGACTCCGAGACTACAGGCTCGGAGCGAGCGCAGCAGGAGCACGGAGATTATGCATATACAAAGAGGCCACCCGATTGCGGCAGCCCCATATGTGTGTATGAAATTTTGCAGATATCAGTTCCAGACTTTTTTTACACGGTCCATTGTAGAACTCATACCCATCAATAATGCATCTGCCAGTACCAGACTGGTCATGGCTTCTACGACCACTACAGCCCTGGGCACGATGATGGGATCGTGGCGTCCTTTGACTATGCAGGTAATGTCCTCACCGGAGAGGTTGACGGTCTGCTGCGGAGTAGCGATGGAAGGTGTAGGTTTGATGGCGGCACGAAGAATCAGACGGCTGCCGTCGGAGATGCCGCCCAGAATACCGCCGGCGTGGTTGGTCAGCTTTTCTACCTGACCATCGGAGGTCATGTGGAAGGCATCGTTGTTTGTGGAAGCATTGGAGGATGATACGGCAAAGCCATCGCCGATCTCAAAACCTTTTACAGCGCCGATGGAGCATATGGCTTTGGCCAGATTAGCACTGAGTTTCTCGAATACGGGATCTCCCAGACCTACAGGAAGCCCATCTGCCACACATTCAATGATGCCGCCGGCAGAATCCTTGTTGGCCATGCACCGGTTCAAGTATTCCTGTGCTGCCTGCGCTGCTTTTGCGTCGGGCATAAACAGAGCATTATTCCATATCTCTTCCATATCTATGGTTTCACATTGTACCGGGCCGATGGCCTTTGCATAGGCCTGTACATGTATGCCGAGTTCTTCAAGAAGACGGGCAGCCACAGCGCCTCCGGCCACACGACCGATGGTCTCTCTGCCGGACGAACGTCCGCCGCCGCGGTAATCCCTGAAACCGTATTTTTCCTGAAAGGTGTAGTCGGCGTGTCCGGGACGGAAATAGGACGCTATCTCGGAATAATCCTGAGAACGTTGGGTCTTATTAAACACCACCATGGAGATCGGAGTGCCGGTGGTACGCCCTTCAAAAATACCGGAAAGAATCTCTACTGCGTCATCCTCTTTTCTGGGTGTGGAAAAACGGTTCTGTCCCGGTTTTCTCCGATTTAAGTACTGCTGTATGTCTTCTCCTCTTAAAGGAAGGCCGGCGGGACAGCCGTCTACCACGACGCCCACACCTTTGCCATGGGATTCTCCCCAGGTCGTGATGCGAAATATATTGCCAAATGAAGATCCTGCCATAATAAGATATTGATCCTTTCTGTTAACGATTGTATTCCTGTTACTGTTCAGAACAGGCCGAAACACTTGCTGATGAGGCCTGCCGGATAAAAGTATACTGAAAAGTGCATAAAATGTAAAGCACATGCAAAAAAATTGACAAAACGGGGGCAGCAATCGTATAATGTTTTTATTCTGTGGATAGATATAGATAAGGGAAATGTTATCGAAATTAGGGAGGCTTTATGAAACTGTTAAACAAGTTGGAGCGTAAGTTCGGCGCTTATGCTATCAGAAATCTGACCCTGTATATTATCGTAACCTATATCATCGGCTATGTACTGGAATTTGCAGGAGGAAACCTGACTGCATATCTCTATCTGGATCCGTATTATATTCTGCACGGTCAGATCTGGAGACTGGTCAGCTGGCTTCTGGTACCACCCTCCAGCCTGAATATCTTTACGATCATCATGCTGTTTTTCTACTACTCCATCGGTAATTCGCTGGAGCAGACCTGGGGTACTTTCCGTTATAATGTGTATATTTTCGGCGGTATCCTGTGGACCATCATCGGCGCTTTTGTGCTGTATGGTATTATGTATGTGATGTATGGCGGCCCGGTGGCTTTCGGAGCCTTCGGCATGGCTTTTTCTACTTATTATATCAGCCTGTCGATCTTTCTGGGATTTGCCATTACTTATCCAAATATGCAGGTGCTTCTGTATTTTATTATTCCGCTGAAGATCAAATATCTGGCATGGCTGGATCTGGCTTACCTTGCCTATGATATGATCCGCGGCAACTTTGCTACCCGGATCGTGATCGTATGTTCTTTGATGAATGTGCTGATCTATTTTTTGATGACCAGAAATTACCGTCGGGTGGATCCAAGAGAGATTCACAGAAAGCAGCAGTTTAAAAAGGCAGTAAATATGGGACGCACGGGGAATGGCTCCGCTCCGATCCATCGCTGTGCCATCTGTGGCCGTACGGAGAAGGATGATCCTACGCTGGAATTTCGTTATTGTTCCCGCTGCAAAGGAAATTATGAGTACTGTCAGGATCATTTGTTTACGCATAAACATGTAGAATAGTAGAAGCCGCTGAATAAACATGAAAAACTGTGTTTAGAGGTTTTGGACTGCCATTAATTTATAAACAGCAATAAAAAGCAATACCGCACGTATGGATACCATGCGGCGTCAAAAGAGGAGAGATATTATGAAAAAAGTACCATTTGTCACCAAAGAAAAACTGGAAGAAATTATCCGCGAAGTGCCGACACCGTTTCACATTTATGACGAAGCTGGTATCCGCAGAAACTGCGAAGCCATCCAGAAGGCCTTCGCCTGGAATCCGGGTTACAAGGAATACTTTGCCGTAAAAGCCTGCCCGAATCCGTTCCTGATCGATATCATGAGAGAGTACGGCTGCGGCTGCGACTGTTCTTCCCTGACAGAGCTGATGCTGTCCCAGGCTATCGGTGCCGTGGGTGATGACATCATGTTTTCATCCAACGATACACCGGCAGAAGAATTTCAGTATGCAAGAAAAGTAAACGCCATCATCAACCTGGATGATATCACCCATATTGATTTCCTGGAAAAAGTGACCGGCAGCCTGCCCAAAAAGATTAGCTGCCGTTACAATCCCGGCGGATATTTCAAGATGAGCAACGGTATCATGGATAATCCCGGCGATGCAAAGTACGGTATGACCACCGAACAGCTCTTTGAAGCCTATCGTATCTTAAAAGAAAAAGGCTGCGAAGAATTCGGTATGCATGCTTTCCTTGCCAGTAACACCGTAACGAACGAGTATTATCCGATGCTGGCAAAAGTTCTGTTTGAGACGGCCGTGAAGATCAAAGAAGAGACCGGCGTGAAGCTGTCCTTCATCAACCTTTCCGGCGGCGTAGGTATCCCCTACAAACCGGATCAGGAACCCAATGATATCATTGCCATCGGCGAAGGCGTTCGTCAGGTATACGAAGAGGTACTGGTACCGGCAGGTATGGGCGATGTAGCCATTTACACAGAAATGGGACGTTTCATGACAGGCCCTTACGGCGGACTGGTAACTACAGCTGTTCATGAAAAACATACCCACAAGGAATATATCGGCTGCGATGCCTGTGCGGCCAACCTGATGCGTCCGGCAATGTACGGTGCATACCACCACATCACTGTTATGGGTAAAGAGGACGCTCCCTGCGATCACAAATATGACGTGACCGGTTCCCTGTGTGAGAACAACGACAAATTCGCCGTTGACCGTATGCTTCCTGAGATCGAAAAAGGAGATCTGCTCTTTATCCATGATACAGGAGCTCACGGTTTTGCCATGGGATACAACTACAACGGCCGTCTGTGGTCCGCAGAAGTACTGTTAAAAGAAGATGGCAGTTTCGAGATGATCCGCCGCGCAGAGACACCGAGAGATTACTTCGCCACCTTTGATCAGTTCCCGGTATTTGAAAAAATTTTCAGAGAGGTATAAGCAGGAGATATGAACGCATACTGGCATAACGTGCTGGAAAGCTGTACCCTGTGTCCCAGAAACTGCCGCGTAAACCGCCGGAACGGACAGATCGGCTACTGTCATGAGACTGCCGATCTGTCCGCTTCCAGGGCTTCGCTGCACATGTGGGAAGAACCGTGCCTGTCCGGCAAAGAAGGAGCAGGCACGGTTTTTTTTACGGGATGTAATCTGCGGTGTATCTACTGTCAGAACGCAGAGATTGCCGACGGGAACCACGGTACGCACATCACCCCCGAACGTCTGGCAGAGATCTTTCTGGAACTGCAGGATCAAAAAGCCAACAACATCGACCTTGTCACCCCAACTCATCTCACTCCGATGATCGCAGAAGCCATCATCCTGGCAAAAAAACAGGGACTCACCATCCCTGTCGTGTATAACTGCGGGGGATACGAGAACACAGAAACCCTGCGACATCTCGAAGGCCTCATCGACATCTGGATGCCCGACATGAAATACGGAGAAAACGACCTGGCCCACAAACTGTCCGGCGCATCAGATTACGTAGAAGTCTCCCGAAAAGCCCTGACAGAAATGATCCGCCAGCAGCCAACCCCGGTTTTCGATGAGAGAGGCATCCTGCAAAAAGGCGTCCTCGTCCGCCACCTCGTTCTGCCCGGCCACCTGAAAAACAGCAAAAAAGTGCTCGACTGGCTCTGGGAAAATGTCTCCAACCACATCTGGCTAAGCTTAATGAGCCAGTACACGCCCTTACGTGCATTTCCGGATACTCCCGAATTGGAGAGACGTATAACCAAAAGAGAATACGAAAAAATAATATCCTACACCCTGAATCTGGGATTTACAAATGCCTACATCCAGGATCGGGAAGTAGCCAAAGAAAGCTTCATCCCAGCCTTCGATCTAACCGGCATCTTTCACAAGTAAACCATCCCTCCCAGAAAACAGGAAAAACATGCCGTCTTCTCTCTCCGGGTATCTGGTATGTATTTTCAAACGATCAAAGCGCGCCCTTAGTCTGAAGGCGATCCAGTGCTTACGTAATCTTATGCTCGAAGGCATTCCTGAGAGCATTAGATGGAGTTAGCACTTAGCTCCTTCAGACGTTGCGCTTGTTTGAAAATACATACCAGATACCCGGAGAGAGAAGACGGCATGTTTTTCCGTCCGTTCACAAAAAAACGAGAACCAGCCAAGCCAGTTCCCGTTTTTTCAAAATCAACACATTTAGAACATCTGCATAGTACGCTTAATAATATCATCCTGCAAAGACTTAGACAACGTAGTAAAATGCGCACTGTAACCAGCCACACGAACCACCAGACTGCGATATTTCTCCGGGTGCTTCTGCGCATCCAGAAGAGTCTCCACACTGACCACATTAAACTGCATATGCATACCCTTATTCTCAAAGAAAGTACGAAGCAGTGCTACAAACTTCTCCAGACCCTCCTGACCCGTCAGTGCCGACGGATGGAACTTCTGGTTAAACAGCGTACCGTTAGAGGCAATCATATGATCCAGCATGGATACAGAGTTTGCTGTAGCTGTTGGACCCTGTACATCACGACCCTGCATCGGTCCGACACCGTCAGCTACTGGCGTGTTGGCCAGACGACCATCCGGGGTAGCACCTGTCTGAGCACCCAGCGGTACATTGGCAGATACAGGATACAGACCCGCCTGATAAATACCGCCTCGGGGATTACGATAATTTTCCAGAGGCTTTGTATAGGTGTAAGCCACATCTCTGGCCAGAAGGTCTGCCTCTTCATTATCGTTGCCGTATTTCGGTACATCGGCGATCATTTTCAGAATTTCATCGTAACGAGCCCTGTCCGCATGATCAATACTGGACTGATACACTGCCTGACAGATACGGGAAGCATCCTCTACGCTGACGGATTGTCCTTTTTCAAGCAGTTCGCGCATAATGTTTTCCGTAACCTCGGTACATTTCTGGATACTGAAACCATGGCCGAAGTTATTGTCCAGAGCATCCTTAAAATCTGCTAAAGTCAGCTTTTTCTCATCATATACCAGCTGTTTGATCGCCAGCATGGAATCTGCCACATTGGCAATACCAAAGCCCTGAGGACCGGTGAAGTTGTAAATGGCGCCGCCCTCCTGCAGGGATTTGCCCTTGCCGATACAGTCATCGATCATACAGGACTGGAACGGAAGCGGACAGCGCTCAGCGTGAGCCACATCAATACTGTTGTCCGCATTTACCAGAAGCTTGATGAAATAATTCATCTGTTCTTTATAGGCATTGAAAAAGTCATCAAAGGTGGCAAAATCAGAGATTTCGCCGGTGCGGGGACCTACCTGTTCCCCACCATCCATACCGTTGGAAAATACCAGCTCCAGCGGACGGCACATATTAAAGAATGCGGCATCGTGCCATCCATCGGTCTTGCCGTGAGCCTGAGGCTCAACACATCCGATGATATTGTAGGTGCGTGCATCCTGTAGAGAAACACCGCGGCTCATCAGAGAAGGAATAATAACTTCATCGTTGTAATATGCCGGAAGTCCGATACCTGTTCTGGTCAGCTTGGCAGCCTTGATCAGGAAGGAGTGCGGGGTCTTATTCCATACACGGACGGAGAGAGACGGCTGCGGAAGCGGCACATGCATGGCTGCTTCGATACACATAAAGGACAGATCGTTGGTCACGTCCATACCTTCCTCATTCTGACCGCCGGCGATCAGATTCTGGAACAGAGAATATCCGGCAAAGCCTTCAGCGGAAGCCGCGTCACGGCATTTGTTCAGATCGTTCAATTTGACCCAGATACAGTCCATGTATTCCTGAGCCTGTTCACGGGTCAGTTTACCGGCTTCGAGATCCGCTTTGAAATACGGATACATATACTGGTCAAAACGTCCCGGAGAAATAGAATGACCGCTGGACTCTGTCTGCAAAAGCTCCTGTACAAACCAGAAAGACTGGCAGGCTTCGTAAAAGCTCTGGGCCGGTTTGGCTGGTACGCGGGCGCAGTTTTCAGCAATCTGAAGAAGCTCGCGCTGTCTTACCGGATCGGAACATTCTTTGGCTTCCTCAAGAGCCAGCAGAGCGTAGCGCTTCGCGTACAGCATTGCGGCATCGCAGCTGATCTTAACAGCTTCCAGGAAGGTAGAACGCTTCTGATAATCCGGATCAGTGCAGTCGATCGCATCAAGAGCGGTCTGCGCTTTGGCCTTGATTCCCTCAAAACCGATAGCCAGCACTTCTTCGTATTTAACGGTAAAATGACCGATACCATTGTAGAAATAGTTGCCCGGAGTGAAGATATTGTGCTTCATGGCCAGCAATGTGTCATCGGTCATATATGCTGTAGCCAGCTCACTGGTAGTTTTGCCCTTCCAGTACTTGAAAACTTCGTGAAGAGTCTTCTTAGTATCTTCAGAAATATAGAACGGATCGGCAGATCTCGTAGAGACAGTGTCAAATTCATCCTCCAGCCAGGAGAAAGAATATTCCGGGAACACCTGACATCCACGGGGAGCAATAGTATTGCTGCCGACGATCAGCTCATTCGGACGAATAATGATCGGAAGCTTTTCACAGATCGCGTAGAAAGCTTTGGCACGGCGCATAATGATCGGTTCATCCTCAGTAGCCTTATAGCTCTCGGTGAGGATCACCGCACGGTTGGCCTCGATCACGGGCATATTCTCATACAGATGATCGATCAGTCGCTGAATTCGCGGGCTTTTGGCGATTTCACCATCGTAAAAGGTTTTCATATGTACCTCCATAGAGTTAATTTATTTCCGCAACAAACCGGGATAGAATCCCGACAATACTCTGCATCTATTATAGTATAAAAAAGTGCGAATAGCAATTTTATATTAGTTAAAAGGTAACCTAAAAAGACAGAAAAACTTCGTAAAAAATGCACAAAACAAATAAAAACCAACAAAACCTATGCGCATCAACAGAGAATAAACCACATAAAACAACAAAAAAGAGATGCTATGCTTTGATGGTCTCTGCATGGCATCTCATTTTGTCCGTCAGCAATCAAGAATATCCAACAAATCGGTCACAGCACTGGCATCCTTACGGCAGGCATACGCATACACCGGAATATCCCCACAGAAATCCCTGAGATGTTTTCCGACCAGAGCAATATCCGCACTGCTCCAGGGACGAAGAACGATCTCTTGCTTTAAAGAATCAAAGCTTTCTTCTGCAGTCAGCCGGTGCCCAAGATTCTGAGAAGACTGCGACAACACGACAACAGCTCTGATGGGAGCCAGATGGGGAGTACTGATACCGGAACTTCCGGACATGGGCCATCCACCCGCATACCAGCCGTCGTTTCCCTTCTGCAAAAGCGCACGATCACCATTAATGATCTGGCTGCCCCGCGCATCCTGCCACAAATGAGCCTGAGTAGATTTTCCGGTGCCGGAAGGCGCAGTAAAGAGAATCGCTTTATCCTGATCCAGAATATAAGAAGAATGAAGGATCATATCGCCTTTTTTGATCATGCGGTATTCCAGCGCGGCAAGATAAAACAGTGTGACATTGCCGGCCAGATAATCTTTAAGATCCTGAAGGTAATGAATGGAAAAATGTCCTGCTGCTTCTTCCCGGCAGCAGGCATAGATCTGTCCGTCCGGAAACGTATAATACCATACTTCGTGAGCACCATCGGTATATACTTTAAAAAAACGTGTTTCCCGTAAAAGACAGTTTTCGCGGACATGGATCTGCTGTGCCAGATGAATTGTATATACAAAATCAGCATCGCCATGCTCATCGAATGCTGTATCTACAGAAGCTTCTGCAGGACAGCAGAATGCAGAAAGTTTGTGATCCCAGGGAACATAGCTGTCTGCAAGAAAGGATACGGTTGTATGTCCAAGGCGTAATCTGAGCTGCATAGGATCCTCCATTAAATAGTATAATAAACTACTGTCAGTATAACGTCTTTTGTTATTTTTGACAAGATTGGCATGACAGAAGAATCGACGTTATAGGACACAAATCGTTCACAATTAATACAAATCTGCATAACAATTTCTCTGTACTATTGTCAACATAAAAGTACAGGGAGGTAAGGTTTATGAGCGATAATTATTATGGCTATTCTGAAAATACAGACACTACCAGCACAGAATACACAACAGCAGAAAACGGAAGCACAGCTGTTCCACCGAAGAAGAAACACAGAAAAAATGGGTCCGGAGGCATAAAGAAATTTTTTACTTTGATCGGAGGGGCTGCCGTTTTTGGCCTGGTGGCAGGCCTTGTTTTCTGGGGATTTGCTTCTGTAACTGTTTTGAATAAAACAGAACAGATTTCTTCTTCAGCAGATACTTCACAGAAAACAGAGCAGATCGCCGAGACAGCGGGTACAGATACGGAAAGTACAAAAGAAGCCTCTTCTGAGAATGTGGTTTCTTCCGGAACTTTCAGTTCGGTTTCTGACGTAGCCAGTCAGTGTAAGCCTTCCGTGGTAGCAATTACCTGTACCTCTATTGAAGAAGTACAGAGCTTCTGGGGAACCCAGAGCTATCAGGCAGAAGGTGCCGGCAGCGGTATTATCGTAGCACAGAACGATACAGAGCTTCTGATCGCTACCAACAATCATGTGGTTTCCGGAGCTGAGTCCCTTTCTGTCTGCTTTAATGACGATAAAGAGCAGGTATATGAAGCAGTAATTAAAGGCACAGATCCCAATAACGATCTTGCCGTGGTTGCCATTAATCTGGATGACATCAGTGAAGAAACGATGAGTTCTATCAAGATTGCCACGCTGGGGGATTCAGATACATTGACAGTAGGTGAACAGATCGTTGCGATCGGTAATGCGTTAGGATATGGTCAGTCTGTTACCAGCGGTATCGTCAGTGCCCTGGATCGTGAGGTAACCATTGATAATATAACATCATCCCTGATCCAGGTAGATGCAGCGATCAATCCCGGAAACAGTGGCGGAGCATTGTTTAATATGAAGGGTGAACTGGTGGGCATCAACTCAGCCAAGTACGCTTCTGAGGAAGTGGAAGGTATGGGCTATGCCATTCCGATCACTAAAGCAAAAGATATTCTGAATGAACTGATGACACGCCAGACCAGAACAAAAGTTGACGAAGATAAACGGGGATATCTGGGAATCAGTTGCCTGGATGTTTCATCGGATGCTTCAGAAATGTATGATCTTCCAAGCGGTGTATACGTAAAAGAGGTAGGAAAAGGCGGTGCCGCAGAAAAAGCAGGCATTCAGGCCGGGGATATCATAACAAAATTTGACGGACTTTCAATTTCTGATAAGGAAACTCTCGTAAGAAATCTGGAGTACTATGCATCCGGTGAGACCGTAGAAGTGGTTCTGCAGAGAGCCGGAGAGGGCGGATATAAGGAAATAACCGTTGAAGTTACTCTTGCCAAGCAGGTAATTTCTTCAGATACCCAGTCCAAAAACAGTCAAAAGGGACAGCAGCAGGACCAGAATGAACAGAATAATAATGGTCAGGATTCAGGGTCATCTGACAGCCGGGATGATTTCAGCGATTTTTTCAGGTTTTTCAGATAACATAGAGTAATATGCAGAAGGGACAGTTTCAGAAGACCGACAATCTGAAACTGTCTCTTTAATTATGCGTGTAAGGACATGATTCGGATTTGAATAAATCCTTTCGGCGCAACAGGTTATCAAGGGAGGAGGATTGGATCTGTGGAAGAACTGGATAGATGCTTTTTTACAGAATAAATGCACGAAAAAACTAAGAAAAAACTAAGAAAATTGGTGTGGATTTATATGGGGAATCATGTATAATATGGAACGTATCCTGCAGGAAGAAAAACTAATACTTTGCAGGAAGTGTTTGTAAATCGTATCAGTGAAAATACTGGACAGATACGGAAATACTAATATATGCAACAGGGGTAATAACAGGGGGAATAGTCTTGGCAAAGAAAAAGCAGAAAAAAGATAATTCATACGGATCGGGACTTGAAAAGGAACTGGATTCCATCATGGGGACCGATGTTAAGATAAAAAATGAAAACACGCAGAAAAGTCAGCAGAATAAAAAGACACCTGTGAAGTCCGGAACAAAGAAGAAAAAGAAAGGATCCAAAGTAAAATACGCTGTGATTGGCTGTGCTGTTGTGGTTGTTGTGGCTGCAGGCGCACTGGGCGGCACCTATTTTTATAAAGCACAGGAGTATAAAAAAGTATTTTTCCCGAATACAACGATCAATTCCATTGACTGCAGCAAAAAAACTGCTGAAGAGGTAGAAGAGATCATTCGCAGCAACATAGAGGATTATGAGCTCACGGTAAAATTCCGTGATGGTGAAAGCCTTGTGATCGATGGAAATGAGATAGAGTATAAGTACAATAAGAGTGACGAGATCTCTGATCTTCTGCGAAAACAGAATATTCTGAACTGGTATCAGGAATCCAGGAATCCAAAGGAATACACTGTAAACAGCAGTACCAGCTTTGATGAGGATAAGCTGATACAGATCGTTAGTGAGTGCAACGAGCTGCAGCCCATTCATCAGAGTGTGCCAAAGGATGCCTATATGGATTACAAAGACGGTAAATATGTAATTGAAAAAGAAGATCCCGGCAATAAGATTGATGAACAGGTACTTACCTCGGCCGTAGTTGATGCAGTCAGCAGTGGGATAACAGAGATCGATGCAGAAGAGACAGGAGCTTATGCTCAGCCGGCTGTGACATCCGAAGATGAAAAAATGGTGAAACAGGTTCAGCAGTTGAACCAGTATGTGGGAGCCAGCATTACGTATGTTCTTCCGCAGGGAAATAAAGTGCTGGATGGCACTACCATGATTGAATGGCTGGATAAGGACGAGGACGGCAATTATACCAGAGATGATGAAGTCTTTGATAAAAAACTGAAAGAATTCGTTACAGAACTGGCAGAAGAAACTGATACTCTGGGTGGAACCATGGATTTTAAGAGCACATACGGTACTGTAGTTTCTGTAAAAACAGTAGATGTGGGCTGGAAAATCGATCAGACAAAAGAACTGGAAACTCTGAAAGCCAATATCGAGAATGGTGAGTGTCTGGAACGCGAACCGGAATACAAGAGCCGGATGACATCTGCCGAGAATGGCGGATTTGGCAATACGTATATTGAGGTGGATCTTACTTCCCAGCATGTATATTTTTACAAGGAAGGAAAGGTCGTGTGGTCCAGTGACTGCGTTTCCGGCAAGATGACAAAGGACCGTTATACACCTTCCGGTGTGTATCTGCTGGATTATAAGACAACGGACAGAGATTTAAAGGGAGAAAAGCTTCCGAATGGTGAGTATTCTTATGTATCTCATGTAGATTACTGGATGCCCTTCTATGGCGGTTACGGTTTCCACGATGCCAGCTGGAGAAGTAAATTCGGCGGATCCATCTATAATTACAGTGGTTCCCATGGATGTATCAATCTTCCAAAGAGCAAAGCTGGCACATTGTATGATCTGATCGATAAAGAAGTACCCATTGTTATTTTCTATCGTCATGATTATACGCTGCGTCCGGCTGAACCCAAGGCGACAAGTGACGGAGAAGGAACAGCGTCCTCCAGCAAGAAAGAGGAATCCTCATCCAAGAAAGAGGAATCCTCATCCAAGAAAGAGGAATCCTCATCCAAGAAGGAGGAATCCTCATCCAAAAAAGAGGAATCTTCCAGTAAGCAGGAGTCATCATCAAGTGCTGAGGTTCCTTCCGCGGAACCACCGGCACCGGTAGAAACACCACCTGAAAATCCTGAAACATCCGGGAATACTTCAGGGGATGCCGGTATATCTACTGTTCAAGAAACATCGGAATAAACTATGAAAAAGAAAATCTTTTTTACAGATCTGGATGGTACATTGCTGGACAGCCGGAAACAGATCTCACAGAAAAACAGGGATGCGATAGAAGCAGCCCGAGAACATGGGCACAGCATTGTGCTGGCTACAGGAAGATCTACGCAAAATGTTATTCAGCAGATAAAACGTCTGGAACTTGACCAGCCGGGGTGCTATGCGATCACTTTTAATGGCAGCTGCGTTGTCTGCTGCGATACAGAAGAGATCCTGCATTGGAAAACGCTGGATATGGATCTTGTCCGTTATATTTTCGAAGAGGCCAGGCAGTGGGGCATTCACTGCCAGACCTATGATGAAGGAGAAACCGTTGCAGAGGCGCGAAGTAAAGAGCTGATCCGCTATGATCGCAACAATGGCGGCCATTCCCGGGTGGTATCAGATGTACCGGCATCACTGAGAAGCGCACCGCCGAAGATCCTTCTGGCAGAGCTGGAAGACCGGGCATATCTGGAACGTTTCCAGAGAGAACACGAGGATTATGTGCATGGAAAGGCAGATTCTTTCTTTTCCTGCAAAGAATATCTGGAATATGTTCCGTATGGAGTAAGTAAAGGCAGTGCGATCCGCTGGCTGTGTGACTATCTGCATGTAGACATTGCCGATACGGTAGCTGCCGGTGATGCCGCCAATGATCTGAGTATGATCATTACCGCCGGTGTGGGCGCTGCCATGATCAATGGAGAACAGGCGGTAAAGGATGCCGCTGACTATGTGACGGTTAATGATAACGATCACAGCGGTGTGGCAGAGATCATTGAAAAATATATTTTGTAAATACACTGAATATACGCTGTCTCTTATACACATCTCCGAGCCCACGAGACCGTACTAGAT
>CALZOU010000060.1 GCA_945827805.1 uncultured Lachnospiraceae bacterium | reverse complement strand
GCATACGAGATCTAGTACGGTCTCGTGGGCTCGGAGATTTGTATAAGAGACAGTACCGGTAGCTGCAGTCAGACCCTTGGGCATGCTGGCCATCATCTCCGGATCTACAACAGCAACATCCGGGATATCGTTTACGTCAACGCAGACAAATTTTCTCTTTTTCTCCACATCTGTGATAACGTAGTTGATGGTTGCCTCGGCAGCTGTACCTGCTGTGGTCGGAACTGCGATGGTAAATACGGTTTTGTTCTTCGTGGGAGCAACGCCCTCCAGAGAACGAACATCTTCGAATTCAGGATTATTGATGATAATACCGATGGCTTTTCCCGTATCCATGGAGGATCCGCCGCCGATGGTGATCATGTAATCTGCTCCGGATGCCTTATAGGCAGCTACACCGGATTTTACGTTTTCGATGGTCGGATTCGGCTTAATATCAGAATAGATCTCGTAAGCCAGTCCTTCCTGATCCAGAAGATCTGTCACCTTGGCAGTCACACCGAATTTTACCAGATCCGGATCAGAAGCAACGAAAGCTTTCTTGAAGCCTTTGCTCTTGATGATGCCCGGGATTTCCTTGATAGCTCCGGCGCCGTGATAGGAAATGCCATTCAGTACAAAACGATTAACCATAGTTAAATACCCCACTTTCATTTTTGCTGTTAGTATTTTAACACACTCTGCCTGTTTTTCCTACACTTTCTTTAATATATTTGTTCACGAAATTATTATATTCATTACTGTTCACTGGCAAGTCAGTAAACAGTAACGTTCTTACGCCGCCATCCTCTTCGGAATACCTTTTCTGGTATTGCATTCTGCGCGATCGTTCCAGTTATTTGTGAAACACTATACTACATCTGAGACAGATATTTAATCACACTATGCGCAGCCACATTTCCCTCACCAACAGCCTTAGCATACTGATACGGCCGCCCGGTACAGTCGCCGCAGGCAAAACAGCCGTTAAAGTTCGTTGCCATAGCTCTGTCCACGGCAATGTGTCCATTTTCAATCTGTATACCTGGGAATAAATGTGCCGGAGTGATGGCATTGCGCAGACAGAATACACCATCGACCTGCAGCCTTTCTCCGGAGCGAAGCTCCAGAGCCTGCACGCTTTTATCTCCTGTTATCCTGGCAGGAATTTCCCTGGACACCGTCACATTGTCCGCCTGAACTCTGCTTTCAAAAGTCGGGAAATACTGTACTTCGGCGGCCAGTTCTGCCAGATACTCCACCTCATGTTCAAACTTCGGATCATTGCATATCACAGCAATCTTCTTATGTTCATACAGTTTCCCGTCACAGGTTGCGCAATAACTGACACCTCTTCCCAGATATTCTTCTTCTCCTTCCAGAAGGCGGGCCGTCATCACACCCATAGCCAGAATAAGTGTCTTTGCCTCATAGATTTCATTGTCGGCAAGTACCATGTAATAATTTCCGGCAGCCATGATACTGGTTACGGTTTTCTCTATAATCTCCAGCTTGAGACTTTCCATGTGCTCCCGGAATCTGTCTGCCAGCTCGGCCCCGGTGATCTCCGGAAATCCCGGATAGTTTATGATTTTTTCAGCTTTGACTACTTTATTGCTGAGATTTTTCGTACCAAACCATATGAAATTTTTATTATAATTTTTCAGATTGATCGCTGCCGACAGTCCCGCCGGTCCGGATCCGATAATTATGCAATCGTGCATCTGTATTCCTCCTTATTATCTGAACGTATCTGTTCAGTACCTTCACAGATACGATTCGCAAACCCATGAAAAATAGGCTGGCCGAAGAGACGTCCCTATTCTCCCATCCACTGAAGCATCTTCGTAAAATCAATCATTAACTCCCCATAAAAATTACCGTGTTATTTCCATTTTTTTATCTATCGCAGTGTCCGCAGATAATTCTTCTGTTCTTGCGTGATCCTGTAGCTTTCGATGGCCTTCTGGATAGTCTTTTTGTGTACCCACGGTGAAAGCCTTCTTTCTTCCAGATACGAAATCACGCTGTCCCACTGCTTGGCCAGGGCTGTGGCAAAATACCAGGCGATCATCATATTGACATAGTATTCTTCGGAAACCACTTCCGCTGCCATGGCGGGATACTCCGGGGTAAAATCCTCGTCCAGATACATACGCATCAGCAGGCCGATACCGTAACGGACCGTATAGGTTTTTCCCGAAGCGATCCACTGGCGAATATGGGGCAGCAGATCTTTTTTATGCTTCGTAAAACATTTCGGTTCAGGAAAATCACAGGTTGCCCAGTTGTCGATATACGGCAAAAACCGCTCTATCTCTGCCAGGCATGTTTCATAATCCCGGACACTCGTAATAATCATCATATGCAGATTATTTTCCTCATAATACTGATGTGGAAGCTCATGAAGAAAGCTCTTCGCTTCTTCTGTTTTGCTGAATTCCTTTGCAAATTTCCGCAGGATGGGCATTCTGATGCCAATAATCTGCGCTTTATCGATATTCGGTATCAGGCGGCTGTGAAAATCCCGATAACCGATGTCCTGTAATGCAAACAATTGTTTCTGCAGGGCAGTGTGTTCTCTCATTGATCTGTACCTCATATCATGGATACTTTGTATCTGTTCAGAACAGTTACGATCATTCTTCTATATATATTAATCAAAGAAGCTCTGCAAACAACCGCAGAAACATCTGTCCCAGCTGAAGCTGCGCCTTCTGTCCAGATCTGTACTGTTCTGTGACCTCGCGGCTCTGGACCATGGTTCTCTCCATATCTTCACGTATCTCGGTAACTGCTGCACAGTCCGCCATAAAGCATCCATTCTCAAAATGATGGTACAGACTGCGGTAATCCAGATTGATGGTGCCGCAGGTAGCCATGCAGTCATCCGCAACACTCATCTTGGCGTGACAAAAGCCCGGGGTCCACTCATAAATCCGCACACCGTTTTTGACCAGGCCGGAATAGAAAGAACGGGTAATGCTGTAGATCAGTTTTTTATCCGGAATACCCGGGGTAATGATCCGCACATCCACACCGCGCTTGGCTGCCAGGGACAGTGCCTGCGCCATTTCATCCGTAATGATCAGATACGGTGTCACAAACCAGCAGTAACGCTCCGCCTTGTTTGCCATGCTGATATACACGTTTTCGCCCACCTGTTCATTGTCCATGGGGCTGTCCGCATAGGGCTGAATAAAGCCCTGCTGCTTTGCCTGATACGTAATGTCCGGCAGATATCTGTCCAGATCAGCATCATCCGCATCGTTAGCCCGGATGGCATTCCACATCTCCAGAAATGTTACCGTCAGAGAACGCACCGCATCTCCTTCCAGGCGGATACCCGTATCCTTCCAATCGCCATAAGGATGCGTCACATTAAAATATTCGTTGGCCAGATTATAACCGCCGGTGAAACCGACTTTTCCATCTACCACCGTGATTTTTCGATGGTCACGGTTATTTAGAAACATATTCAGACCGGGAACGAAAGGATTGAACACACGGCAGGCGATCCCCTTTTTCTCCAAAGAATGGGCAAAATCCTTGTTCACAAAACCAATCGAACCCATATCATCGTAAAAGACTCTGACCTCCACACCGGCCTTTACCCGATCCTCCAGCACATCCTGGATTCTTTTCCAGGATTCCTCGTTCTCGATGGCATGGTATTCCATAAAGATAAAATGCTCTGCTTTCGCAAGCTCTTTAAGCTGCGCTTCCAGTCCCTTCGCGGCATCATCATAATAGGTCACATCCGTATTTTGATATACCGGATACTTTGAATACTGATGCAGATATGAAGCTATACCACACGCCTTTGGATCATTTCTTTTCAACTTTTCCAGCACATCCGTATTTTCCGGAAGCTTCGGTAAAAGCACATCATCGATCATCCGATAACGCTTTCGCATGTTCCAGGTACTGAAATCCAGACCGATCAGCAGATACAGCACCACCCCCAGCACCGGTGCCACCAGAATCAGAATGATCCACGGCATCTTGACCGTAGACGTCTTGTTCTCACTGTAGATGGCCAGAACAAGGAACAGGCTGAAGATCCTTGTCGCGTAATCGAGAAACTGCGCATACTGATTTAGCTTGAGAAACAGTATGACCCAGAAGATGAGCTGCAGCAGTATGGCTACTCCGCAGAACATCAGACGTTTCACACCATTCTTCATCTTGGCTTTGCCCTCAACGGTCGTATCGTTTATCATTTTTTGTCCGCTCCTTTGTAAAATATCGTTACTGATTACCGGCTCGCCAGTGAATCATAACAAAAAATCCTGTCTGTTTGAATTACCCCTACATGATTTTGGAAATCGTATCCGTGAAAGTAACGAACAGATACGAAAACAGAAACCTTTATCAGATATAATATCACATTTTCTCAAGAAAAGAAGCCCCGGTTCGACTCCTGATATATGTTTTATCAGAAATCCCCGGGACTTCTCATCATGAATATACTTTTTAATTTACAAGATACACATCCGCATACTTCTTACCAAACTGCAGCGCGGCACTGTGGGAATTAAAGAAAATATCCACATGTCCGTAGACTGTTCCGCGATCCTCCACCACATAGATCTTTCCGTTGATGCTGATCTTGGTTCCCAGCGGTACACCGCCCATGGCTACGGTACGGCCCGGGGTTGCTTTGGTGCCGCTGGCAGTAATGCCATCGCTCTTGCCGCAGCATTGGGAACAGGCACAGTACGCCGTCAGCTTAAAATTACCCAGATATGTACCGGAAGAGTTAGGTTTGTCTTCTGTTTCAGCCTCTTCTTTCTGTTCTTCCTTCTGAGCAGTTTCTTCTTTGGCTTCCTGCTTAATCACATCAGGACTCGGGACCTTTGACGCTGCTTCCTCTTTTTCCCTGGCGGCGGCCTGCTGGGCGGCAGCTTTTTCCTTGGCGGCTTTCTCAGCAGCAGCTTTAGCTTCGGCAGCTTTCTTTGCGGCGGCCTGCTCGTCCTTCTGCTTTTTCAGCAGGCTGTTCAGTTCATCCTCCTGTTTGCTGAGCTGTTTTAGCAGTGCGGCTGCATTGGATTCGCTGTCCTGGATCTCGGACTCATATTCCCGGATCTGCACATAGGTTTCCTGTACCAGTTCGGAGACCTCTTCTTCTCTCGCCTCGTACTGTCTCTGCAGTTCCTCGATGGCAGCCTTTTCTTCTTTGATCTTTTCTTCTTTCTGGGCGATCAGTTTCACGGTCTCTTCGTATTTTTTCAGCATATCCCGATCATACTCGGCAATAGCGGAAATATTTTCGGCTTTATTCAGAAAATCAGAAAAGCTGTCCGCACTGAGCAGGATCTCCACATAAGAGGAAGTATCATTTTCATACATATACTGGATCCGAAGCTTCATATCTTCATACTGATCCTGCCGGTCAATTTCAGCAGCATCCAGATCCGCCTGTACCATTTTCAGTTCTTCCTGCTTGTCATCATACTGTCTCTGAAGATCGGCCAGGCTGTCCTTCAATTCGCTCATCTGCTGATTTAATTCTGTCAGATACGCCTGCTTGTCATTTTTTTTGCTCTTAAGACTCTCCAGAGTCTTCTGGGCGCTCTGATAATCCGCCTGTGTTTCTTTCTGCTGGGCCTTTTTGCTGTCGATCTGTTCCTGGGTAGTCTGAGCATAACAGTTCAGTCCCCAGGAAGACGTCAGCGCCAGCGAAAGGATCATGGCGATGATTCTTTTTTTTCTCATTAGCACACCTCTGTCTTCGCGATGTGCCCATTATATCATAGATTGCCTGATTTTTAAATCTTCTTTTAAACTTTTGTAATATTTGTGCAATCTATTTTATTGTTTCATGTAACAGTTGTGATAATCGGAGAAAAATGTGTTATTCTACACCGGATAATCCATAGCATTCTTTTCGCAAAACCTTCTCTTCCAAAAAAAGTAAACTTTTCTCCCCGATATAACTGATCCATATAACCTGTTCTGCATAGTTATCATTAATCTTCTATAGTCCTCTGCACGATTCCGGCATACACCCAGTTTTCTCCCTGATCTTCCGACTGATACAGAATACCCTCTGTCTCGCCTGCACCGGTCAGTGCCACCACGGACAGCTGACTGCCGTCCAGCTTTGGCATACACAGGTAGGCATAATCTTTTGCCGCAAACCCCAGTTCTGCTGCCAGCTCGGGAAGTTCTGTCACTGTATCCGTGGGCATCTGTATTTCTGAAAAAGTCACACCACCGTCTCTTGTCACATACAATCGTGAATAGGATTGAGATGCCCCGGTAAGCCCCGCAAAGCCATACTGTTCGTCAAAGAACACCAGTCCTTCCGTCACCCCAATATTTCCTCCAAAGGGATCCGTATTGATCCTGTTCCAGGATGCGCCGCCGTCCTCCGTCTTGTCCATCTCATAATATCGGCTTCCTGCCGCCGCATCCGTGACCACCAGACGCCACCCAAGGGTATCTGTGAGGAAGAAATACATGGTGCCATCCGACGGATCCACGCTCCAGGCATCTTCCTCTTTAGCTTCTTCGATCTGCTGCTCCTCCTGCGCCTGCTGAAGTTCAGACACACTGATATATTCCGGCTCCATAATATAGCGCACAGGTATGATCTCACTGTCTTTTCCCGGGACATGCAGAGAAACTTCATACCCTTTGAGCTCGCCGCCCGCATGCAGCAGCATATCTATGTAATTTCCGGTTTTTGCTTTGCCGTCTCCATCTACATCTCCCGGAAGATAGACAAGACCTTCTGCCGAAACAAAGGATCGCTTACCATAATACAGGATCTCAAAGGTATCTTCCTTACTGTTTTCTGCCATTACCTCCACCATGGCCTGACAGTTTGCCTCTTCCAGTATCTTCAGCATGGGGGAAAGCTTCATCTCATCGTTGTACTCCGCCCCGGCTTCTCCCGACAGCCAGACCGACATTTTTGAACTTTTACTGCTGTCGTAATCTACCAGATACGTCTCTGTCTCCCCATTTTCATCTTTTCCGTACAAAAATGTGTACAGAGAAAGAATTTTTCCATTTTTATCAAAAGTCATCTGGAACTGATTGCTGATATAAAGTTCCTCCGGGAGAGAAAATGTCTCATCAAGATCCTGCAGAACACCTTCAACGCCATCCGTAAAGAAATTGTCGTGCTGCAAAGGCACCTCTTTTTTCCGCTGAAGCTCGTCCAGTTTCCAGGCCAGCGCGCCGTGATAGGGCATGGCCGAGTATACAATCTTCCCGCCAAAGTATGCCGTTCCCAGGATAAACAAAAGCAGTTCCATCCAGAACAGTATCCCTTTGCGGGGTAATTCCTCCTTCACCTTTGCACGTATCCGAAAAAAAATCCAGAGTATGAAAAAAATAAAACCGACAGCGCCGCTCACAGCCAGCAGCGGCAAATGTCTTCTAAGCCCACCCAGCCGGCACATGTTATATAACTGATACATGAAAATCAGATATGCTGCCAAACAGACTGCCTTACTGATTTGATATGCTTTTTTCATAATTTCTCCTTTGACGAAATACTGATGTTATCTTTAATAATCTTATTCCTGTTTTTTTCACATCCAGCCATCAGCAGCAAACTGCTTAGCGGAATTATCCATCTGAAATATTTATGTTTCATTGATTTCTTATCACAATCTTCACTATTACTTTTCTCTTTAGAGGCAGAATTGCTCCTTCTTTTAAGAGCAAGGCAATTCTGTCAATTCACAGCTGATCTCCGCACTCATACGCTTCTCAACTATAATGCTTCGTATAGCCTCACTCCACAAACCAAGCATCCAGTACCTCATCAACCTTATTGACCACATATCCGCTGCCGCCACGGCCTTTGACATCCTCTACCATGCTCACCAGCAAAATCGGGCGTTCAACAGAGGAATCTGCCGTCAAAACTGCAAACCAGCCCAGCTCAGTCCCGGAGGTATCCTCCTTGGAAGCCTTGATTTCTGCGGTTCCCGTTTTTCCGGCCAGCGTCACGTTTTCCCGGTGCGCCTCGTATCCGGTGCCATGGGGATCATTAATGACTTTGATCATAGCCTCTAATACTGTCTTCGACGCTTCCCCGGAAAATGCATCTTCAATCCAGTATGAGTTTTTTTCTCCCGATTCATATAAGAGACATGGTTTCATCATATTTCCATCATTTACAAAAGCCGAATACATACAGGCCAGATGGAGCGGATTCACCAGAATCTCCCCCTGTCCGTAGCCACTGTCCGCCAGCTGTATCTCCGATTCGATCTTTCCGGAATTGGAGATCTGCGATTTTTGCATGATGATGTCGAAAGGAATCTCCTGACCAAATCCGACACCAGACAGGGCATTCTCCATTTCATCCGCCCCCATATCCAGCGCGGCCCGGGCAAAATAGATATTGTCCGAGTAAATCAGCGCATTTTCAAGGGTCACCGGTTCGTAGGTATGTAACGTAGTCACATAATAAGAGCCCCAGCTGGTGTCCTTCTGCCACTTCAGCCCCTGAGAACCGTAGTCCTTCTGCGGATCGATCGTTCCTGCCGCCAATCCGGCTGCTGCCACCACCGGTTTTAATGAAGATCCCGGACACCATACCTGACGGAATCTGTTGTACAACGGCATATTCTCATCCTCATTCCATGATGTCCACTGGCTGGTGGAAAGTCCGAGAATAAACGCATTGGTGTCATACGAAGGTGTACTGACAAGGGCCAGCACTTCCCCGGTCTTTGGATCCATCGCCACAGAACATCCTTTATCCTCACTAAACTGCTCATACAAAGTCGCCTGCAGACCGGCATCAATGGTGAGCTGAATATCTTTTCCATTCTGTACCGGAATTACTGCCAGTTCCTCTTTCATGATTCCGCTGCTGTCCTCGATATAGATCCGACAGCCATCCTGTCCTTTCAGTTCTTTTTCAAACAGATTCTCCATTCCGCTCCTTCCGATCACGCTTTCCGCCGTATATCCTTCCCCGGGATGTTTCTCTATATCTTCCGCCGTCACCTTCTGCACATAACCTACCAGATGCGCTGCGGCTTCTCCCAGGGGATAACTTCGAACCACTGTATCCGTGAGCATCGCGCCGTCTATCGTAAGAAGCTGATCCTGCCTTTCCTTTTCCTTTATTACACTTGCTTCCGGTTTTTCCGTCAGAAGCTGCAGTTCACTTACCTTCGGGATTGCCTTTATCGGCACAAAAGAATCCTCTTTTACCCATGATTGCGACAGCTTTTTGTCAATGGACTGCGCATCCATGTCCAGAAGCTGTGCCATCTGCTGTATGGCGCTCTCACGGTCTGTGAGCTTTCCCGGAACGATCCCCACCTGTGTCGCCGTGCCTTTTCCTGCCAGCATACGGCCATTTCTGTCCAGAATATCTCCCCGCTCAGCCTTTGTCTGTTTCACGCGGACTTTGTCTGTGGGGTTCAGATTCGGAAAAATCATGCTGTCGATCCAGGCCAGACGGTACCCGTCCTCCCCTTCCGTAAACAGAGCTGTATTGTCAAAAGCTATCTCTCCGGCAAGAGTATGCATCGTCGTCGAATAGCTTACTGTGGAAGTCTCTTTATCATATCCGGTTATTTCCACCGCAAGGTCACTGACCTCAATTCCCTCATATATGGCAGAATTTCGCTTCACAAAATCCTCCCGGCTGATGTTTCCGGAAGCTTCCACATCCAGCATATCGTACATGATATCATACTCCTGCTTCTCTATACAGCTCATATACGATACCAGCAATTCTTCCGGTGATATCTGATCCGATCTTCCCCTGAGAAAGAAGGCCGTTCCCAGTACCGTCAGGGCCAGCAGGAAAATAAGCGTACATGCTATAACGGTTTTCTTACTGTTCTTTTTTCTATTTCCCATAAAGAACCTCCCCATATTTTATATACTACGCTTGTAAGATTTTTGTGTAAAAAAACTTTTGCATTATTTTGCTTCGTTAATTAATATTACATTTGTAAGATTTCTTTGTCAATGCTTATTTCTGTCAGACTTACCTGCAGCAAAAATCACCGTGACACTATAAAGGAAAACTCCCTTCACTGCATAATGTCACGGTGACTTCCTATAACATGTTACTATTCACTGGCAAGCCAGTAAACAGTAACGTTCGCAGGCTTATTTACAGTTTTGCTTCGCAAAAGAAGCCTGCGAACACCTGAATCACGTTCTTACGCCGCCATGCAGCAAGTGTCTGGCGGCTGTGTGAACAGTAACTATAACACCATCATTTCAGAAATAAACGGCCGAACCGGCTGTATTTCCGTCATTCCCTGATAAACACATATTCCTTTTCGCCGGACAGATCCTCCCGGAAAACATACCCCAGCCGGTCAAAGTCCTTCATCCCCTCCGGGTCCTGTACATCATGCTCCGCCATATAGCGGACCATCTCACCCCGGGCCATTTTGGCGTAAACGCCCTTCTGGACGATCTTACCTCCGTCGAGCTCCCCAAACACGCAGGTAATATACCGATCCTGGGGCGTCAGATATTTTTCCACACATTTGGAGTATTCCTTCGATGCCAGATTAATGATCACCCGGCTCTCATCCAGAACTTCCCGATAAAGTCGGTCTCCCCAGTACATATACAGATCCTTACTTCCCGCCACCTTCGCTTTTGCCTGCATCTCCAGGCGATACGGCGTCACCCCATCCATGGGTTTTACCACGCCGTAAAATGCGGAAAGTATGCGAAGATGCTCCTGTACATAGGCAAATTCTCCATTGGCAAAAACCGACGGAGCCATATACTGATAAGCTATTCCCTCATAGGAAAGAATAGCCGGGGTCAGCCGCCGATAAAGATCCATATGCTGAAACCGCTCAAAATTCTGCTCAGCGATCTTATCGTTGCATGCCCAGAGCATTTTGGCTGCCTCATAGCTAAGCCCCTGCATCCAGCGCATGATCTCTTCCGTATTCTCCATAAACACCGGCATTCCTTCCGGGGCAAGCAGATCTGTTTCCTCATTCATCTTTTTTGCCGGAGACAGTATGATTCGCATTACAAAGCCTCCAGCATCTGCTGCGGATTGTCAGCAGCCTTCACCTTATCCATGGCCTTTACGATTATTCCATTCTCATCGATCAGATATGTGGTACGCACCACACCCATGGAAACTTTGCCGTAATTTTTCTTTTCTTTCCAGACATCGTAGGCTTTGATCACCTCAAGCTCCGGATCAGAAAGCAGCGTAAAGGGCAAGGTATATTTTGTCTCAAAATTTTTATGGGACTTCACAGAATCCTTGCTGACACCCAGAATCACAGCTCCTTTTTCCAGAAACTGCGGATATCGCTCGGCAAAACCACAGGCCTGTTTTGTACAGCCCGCCGTATTATCCTTAGGGTAAAAATAAAGAATTACCTTTTTCCCTCTGTACTCCTTTAAGGTATGTATTGTTCCGTTCTGATCCGGCAAAGTAAACTCCGGCGCCATTGTTCCTGCTTCCAGCATCTTATTCTCCTCCTGTTGCTGTAAAATCTTCGTATCTGTTCTGTTCAGTATCATCACAGCGAATGACTGAAATCGTACATCTTTGCCATCTCCGGAGTCCGAAATTCATGTTTCTCATAATAGCCGATCAGCTGTCCGTTTTCATCCCTGAGAGCTACCATATAGATATCTTTTTTCTGCTTTTCATTATGAAAGGTATAGATCATATTATTCTCAGGGGATTTGGCAAACCAGGCCACTACTTTTTCAATACTCTCTCTGGATTGTGGATTATGGCAGTCCAGCAGACATTTTCCGATCAGCGATGCTCCGCCGTATTTGCTGTAATGGGCGGCCGCTGCCGGGTTCATATATACAATGGTATGTTCCAGATCACAAAGCACAACGGCTGCTCGATCCTGTTCCAGCACACTTTTATACATTTTTTCAAGCATAATCAGTTTCCTCCTCATATATCAGCGCTGCTGATTTTTGTCTATGCCATTCATAGTAGCATACTACCGTAAAAAAGACAATTCAGGAATGTTGCTCTGGTCTTATTCGAAAAAAACGTTCCGGCGTTTTCTGACAATACTGTTACCGGACTCTTGCCATGTTTTTCTCAAATTGATAGAATAAAGTGTTATATCCGTTGAAATACTGGATAAAAAGATATTCAGGAGGCATTTTTGTATGCGCGCATATGAACGCTTATTAAATTATGTAAAAATACACACCACCAGCGAGGAAAGCAGCGAGACCACGCCTTCCTCTGACCGGCAATTTATGCTGGGCAATCTGCTGGTCGAAGAACTGAGGGAAATGGGTATAAAAGATGTAACGATCGATGATAAATGCTACATCTATGCAAAGCTTCCGGCTACTGAAGGGCTGGAAAAGGCACCTGTCCTGGGTTTTATCGCCCACATGGACACCGCACCGGATTTTTCCGGAGAAAATGTACAGCCTCAGCTCATACCGGATTATGACGGTGAGAATATTGTACTAGGACAGAGCGGACTGACTCTTTCACCGGAAACTTTTCCTCACTTACGCAAACTGAAAGGCTGTACACTCATCGTCACCGACGGCACGACGCTTCTCGGTGCGGATGACAAAGCCGGTGTGGCAGAAATCATGACCCTGGCAGAAGAGCTTCTGTCTTCGAAACTCCCACATGGTCCCCTCTGCATCGGTTTTACTCCCGATGAAGAAATCGGCCGGGGCGCGGATTATTTTGATGTAGACAGATTTGGTGCTGATTTTGCCTACACTGTGGACGGAGGTGCAGAGAATGCCATTGAGTATGAAAACTTCAATGCCGCCGGAGCAAGGGTCGTGATCAGAGGTCTCTCTCTCCACCCCGGCGACAGCAAAAATACCATGATCAATGCTTCTCTGGTGGCCATGGAATTTAATGCCATGCTGCCTGCCGGTGATACTCCTCGTCATACAGAAGGTTATGAGGGATTTTATCATCTCTGTGCAATGGAAGGGGATATATCAGAAGCTAGACTCTCCTATATTGTGCGGGATCATGATGCAGCTCTTTTTGAATCCCGTCTGTATACCCTGCGCCATATTGAAAAACTGCTCAACGAAAAATATGGTTCCGGCACTGTTACACTGACGATCAGGGAACAGTACCGCAATATGAAAGAAATGATTGAACCCTGTATGCATCTGATCGACAACGCAAAGCAGGCTGTGCAATCTGTGGGGCTGCAGCCCGTCACTGTACCAATCCGCGGCGGCACCGACGGCGCCCGCCTGTCCTACATGGGTCTGCCCTGTCCGAACCTTGGCACCGGCGGCTATGGTTTCCATGGTCCTTATGAGCACATTACTGTGGAAGGCATGGATCATGTGGTTGCTATCCTGAAGGAGATCGTACGGCTGTATGCGGAATCGTAAACAACATTCAGGAGTCGTATCTATTGATTCCTAAACCTATGCCTGCGTGTGAACCGTTATCATAGGATTCAGGGCTATCAAGGCCGAGCACCAGAATTTTATCACAGTTGATCTACCAGGCGTTCTCAAACAACAGGATTTTTGTTAAAAATTCCCTTTGAAGCACTCAGGGAAAACATGGTATACTTGCTTTAC
>CALZOU010000059.1 GCA_945827805.1 uncultured Lachnospiraceae bacterium | reverse complement strand
AAGGAGTATCGTCGGCAGCGTCAGATGTGTATAAGAGACAGATGCAGGATCGTATGCAAAAGGCCCCGGTTTACGGCAATCTTTCCCCGCTTATACATTCGGATCAGAAAATCCGGATGGTAATACAGGTGAAAACCGTCACTTCCAAAGGTCTGTGTCGCTCCTGTCTGCTCGGGGTGCAGTACCGACAGGGCCATATCCATATAAGGCAGATGCAGATACAGTTCCCGCCGGGTATCCGCCAGAATCTGTCCGCATATGCTGTTTCTTTCCAATTCATACTCTGCCTGCCGCAGTTTGGGACTGATCACATTTTATCCTTTCTGTATCTGTTCAGTACCTTCACAGATGCGATTATTTCTATCTCTGTTCTTAACAATGATTTTTCTATAAAGAAAACGTATGGCGTTTCCCCGCAAAATGTTCATGATGATAAGCCATCAGATACGGCACCGCCTCTGAAAAACCGCCTTTCTGCATAGCTTCCATTACAATCTGTATTTCTTTCCTGTCCGGCGCAAAAATCTCCAGAAGTTTCTGTATCTGCCGTACATCCTTTTCCTCTGCCATATGCCCATACATGCAGGGCAGATGCTCACGCAGATAACCACAGTACTGCTCCTTAGCCTCTTTTGTCAATCCCTGGGGATAACAGATTCTGTCAAATGCCAGACGGACCACCAGATCCTCTGATTCATTGGCACAGGCATAGAGAAAACGTCCGTCATATTCTTCATAGTTAAGCCCCGTCTTCACCAGACAGTTGCGGTACATCAGACCGCTGCCATGGACATGATCCTCCAGAATCCTGGCCGGTGTATTCTCCACACCTTCTTCAAAATATTCCGGAAACCACAGTCTGGCTTCGATCTCACCATGGCAGATGACCACCAGCTGCTGATTAAGCTCCATCAGGATCTCCCGAAGAATAGACAGGTCATTATCCACCACCGTAACCTCCAGACAATTGATCTTTCTGCAGCCGGTAAATACACCGGCCCCCAGGTCCCGGATATCACTGTGAAAATACAGTTTTTTCAGATTTCTACAGTTGTAAAAAGCATATCGCCCCACCTTTTGGATCCCTGCCGGTATCTCGATTTCCGTCAGATCCTCTCTTCCGGAAAAAGCGTATGCTTCCAGTTCTGTCTGCACTCTTTCTCTCCTCTTAAAAGGATACCGCCCATCCAGAGAACCTCTGTATGAACGGTATCACAATGTCAGTTGTATCTGTTCAATACCTTCACAGATACAATTCCAATTTTCTTATTCAAATTCAAAGAAACGCTGTAAAATACCATCCACCATTTTCGCATTCAGTCGAAGAGCTATGGAATTGGGATTCAGCATCAGACCCTTGCACGGATCCTTAATCAGCTGACGGAGATTCTCTATAGTCATCAGAATACCCTGATACTGATTGTCCTTATTAAACAGAGCGTATTCCTTCACATCTGAAAATACCGGCAGAAACTGCTCACCCTCTTTGGTATTGACCATGGTCAGCTTAAATTTGCCCGGTTCCAGCTTTTCCCCCGGTTTTAACGGCTCATCCAGCCTGATGGGCACCAGAAACTGTGCCTTAGCCATATTTGCAGCCAGTTCTTCTTCCAGTTCTTTTAACTGCTCCTGATCTTTCTGTTCTTCCGGAATACGGCGGCTCAGTTCCTGCAGAAAATACAGCACGGAAAGCTGCAGCTGCGGATTTAAAAGCGGCCTTTTTTCCTGGGGCAGCTTAGAATAATCGGGACGGATCACGATCTTATCCAGACTTACAGAAAATCTGGTACCATTCTCCTGATATATCAGTTGGTTCACACCTAAGGTAAAACATTCGCTCAAAAATCTTGCCAGCTTATCCTTTGGTACCGTCACACCATGCAGCACATAACCTTTGGCTACATAAGTCTTTACAAACTCCTGCATTTCCTGCACATCGGCAAAAAGCAGCAATTCGTCATCAAAGGTCTCCTCATCACATACAAGAAACGGATGTTTTGTCACCGTTGAAAATACGATGGTCGCATTTTCAAGGCTCTGTAATTTACGTAAAATAAATTGATTATCTACAGTCATATTTGTACCGGTCTTTCTAAAAATTGTGACTGCCCAGTGCAGTCTCTCACCTGCTTATATTACACTAATCCCTGCGCATATGCAAGATAAACCGGGCTTATGCTGAAAACTGACTGTTGTATAATTTCGCATACAGTCCGTTGTTTTTCAATAAAGATTTATGATCTCCCTGCTCCACAATATGTCCGTCCTCCATAACCAGGATCACATCCGCTTCCCGGATCGTGGACAGACGGTGCGCCACAATAAAGGAGGTCCTTCCCTGCATCATATGGGAAAAGGCTTTCTGGATACGGATCTCCGTGCGGGTATCGATGGAGGATGTAGCCTCATCCAGAATCAGCATGGGCGGCAGACACAGCATGACACGGGTAATACACAGAAGCTGTTTCTGTCCCTGGGACAGGCTTCCGCCGTCCTCCCGGATGTACGTATCGTAGCCCTTCGGCAGTCTCTTGATAAAGCTATGTGCATGAGAAGCCTTCGCCGCCGCAATCATTTCTTCTTCCGTAGCGTCCGGTTTTCCCATACAGATATTTTCCCGAATCGTTCCGTTTTTCAGCCAGGTATCCTGCAGCACCATACCGAAGTTGCTTCGGAGACTTTTTCTCGTGTAATCACGAATATCTTTACCATCCACCCGGATACTGCCCTCGTTGACATCATAAAAGCGTAAAAGCAGATTGATCAGCGTTGTTTTTCCGCAGCCGGTGGGACCCACCAGCGCCACACGCTGTCCCGGCTGAACAGACAGATTCAGATGCTCGATCAGCGGTTTTTCCGGTACATAGGAGAAGGATACATCCTCCAGTTCCACGCGTCCCTTTGCCTCGTCCAGAACCACAGCGTCCTGAGCATCCGGCACCTGGGGCTCCTCTTCGATCAGTTCGATCAGACGGGCGGCACAGGCAAGAGCATTCTGCAGTTCTGTCACCACACCGGAGATCTCATTAAACGGTTTCGTATACTGGTTGGCATAGCTTAACATACAGCTTAGCTGTCCTACGCTTAATCCACCGCCGATAACCAGAAATCCGCCGCACAGAGCCACACCCGTATACACCAGGCTATTGACAAAACGGGTACAGGGATTGGTCAGCGAAGAGAAAAACACGGCCTGCAGGGAACATTTCTGCAGTCTCTCATTGATCTCATCAAATTTATTCAGCATGGACTGCTGCTGCCCGAAGGCCTGCACGAGCTTCTGGTTTCCCACGGCCTCATCGATCAGCGTCGTCTGTTCTCCACGGGTCTTTGACTGCAGGGTAAACATACTGTACGTGCGTCGGGCGATAAACGAAGCCACAAACAGGGATACCGGAGTGACCAGCACCACCACAAGCGTAATTTTCAAATTTACAGAAAGCATAAAGCCCAGTGTGCCAAGGATCGTGATCACACCGGTAAACAGCTGGGTAAAGCCCATCAGGAGTCCGTCTGCGAACTGATCCGCATCGGTGATCACACGGCTTACGATCTCACCTGAAGGATGTTTATCCAGATAAGACAAGGGCAGAATTTCAATCTTTTTAAAAGCATCTTCTCTTAAATTGCGTACGACTTCATAAGTCACATGATTATTCGCCACATTCATGATCCACTGGCACACAGCATTCAAAAGCAGTACTACGATCATGATATGGGCGATTCCGTATATTCCCTGAAAGTCCACATTTCCCGGCCCGATAATACAATCGATGGCCTTTCCCGCAAGTACCGGAAGGTACAGCGTTCCCGCCACACATAAGGCAGCCATGATCAGAGAAAGCACCATCCAGCCGCTCTGCTTTTTCACATAACGAAGAATCTTCTTCAGTGTGCCTTTGCCGGCTTTATTTTTCTTTTGCGCAGCCATTATTCTTCCTCCTTTCTGTACTGGGAATCATAGATCTCACGGTAGACCTCACAGCTTTCCAGCAGTTCTTCGTGAGTACCCACGCCTACAGCCCTGCCGTCATCCAATACCAGAATCTGATCCGCAGCATGGATACTGGCCGTTCTCTGGGATACGATAAATACTGTGGTATCCCCTTCCATCTCCCGGATGGAACGACGAAGCTCGGCATCCGTAGCATAGTCGAGAGCCGACGCACTGTCATCCAGGATCAGGATCTCCGGTTTTCTCACCAGTGCTCTCGCAATTGTCAGTCTCTGCCTCTGTCCGCCGGAGAAATTGCGGCCGCCCTGTTCCACAGGCTCATCCAGCCCCAGAGCTTTTCCTTCCACCACATTCAGGGCCTGGGCATTTTTGAGTGCCTCGTAAAGCTCCGCATCCGTGGCGTTTTCATTGCCCCACAGCAGATTTTCCCGGATCGTTCCGGTAAACAGCACAGCCTTCTGCATGACGATACCGATCCTTTTTCTCAGAGAATCGATCTGATAATCGCTGACTTCCACACCATCTATGGTCAGATGTCCGGAAGAAATATCATAAAATCTCGGCAGCAGATGCACCAGAGACGTTTTACCCGAACCGGTGCCGCCGATGATACCGATGGTCTGTCCTTTCTTTACCCGCAGGGTGATATCCTCCAGAGAAGGCTCTTTGGCACCGCTGTAACACATGGATACATGGTCAAATACAATGTAATCCTCCTGAATTTTGGCAGAATCGGTTTTCGCCTTACTGTCTGCAGCATTCACCGTACCGTCTGCCATGGAGGATTCCACCTCAAGGATCTGTTCAATACGATTTCCGCAGGCCACAGCCTTGGTCACCGTAATGATCAGATTGGCCAGCTTCACCAGTTCCACCAGGATCTGGGACATATAGTTCACCAGAGCGATCACCTCACCCTGGGTAATGATACCGCTGTTTACCTGGTAACCGCCCACATAGAGAAGGATTACGATAGCCATATTGATGATGATCAGCGTCAATGGATTCATCAATGCCGAAAACTTGCCCACAAAGCGCTGCAGGCCGTTTAAGGACGCATTCATTTCCATAAATTCCTGCGTCTCCTGCTCTTCCCGGTGGAAAGCACGGATCACCCGGACGCCGGTAAGGTTTTCTCTGGTCTTTCCCAATACCTGATCCAGAGCCGCCTGTACTTTCTTATACATGGGCATGCTGAGCAGCATGACGCCAAATACTACAACAGAAAGCAGGGGAATGGTCACCACAAACACCAGCGCCGCTTTCACATTCACCGTAAACGCCATCACCATAGCGCCAAATACAATAAAAGGCGAACGCAGAAACAGACGCAGCACCAGGTTTACACCGTTTTGCACCTGATTGATATCGTTGGTCATGCGGGTGATCAGCGTGGATGTGCCCATGGTGTCCAGTTCTGAGAAAGACAGACTCTCAATGTGATTAAACAGCACATGGCGAAGCTTCGTGGAAAAACCCACCGCCGCCTTGGCTGAGAAGAACTGGGCTGTCACCGAGCACAAAAGGCCGATCAGGCCCAGCGCCACCATGATACCGGCGCGGCTCACAATATACCCTTTATCTCCACGGGCGATACCGACATCCACGATAGAAGCCACAACAAGCGGCACGAACAGCTCAAAGCAGGCCTCCAGCATCTTGAACAGCGGCGCCAGCACACACTCTTTCTTATAATCGTTTAAATATTTCAGTAATTTCTTCATCTCTTCACTTCTTCTGCATTAATTATTTTATCGTTGTATAATGACCCGGATCCTCATATTCCATACCAAAACCGTCATCATCATATACGGTAAAGGAAGCTCCGTCAAAACCGACTGTGGACAAATGCTTTGTATCCAGAGTCTCCACCGTCTCCGCCGCATCCGCCAAGGGAATACAGCAGTTTTCCCGGATAAACAGCGGCACCTCATTCAGCGCCACTTCCACATAATGCAGTCCTTTTTCCATAATCTCCGTATACAGAGAACCGTCCGGAAGGAATTTGACAAACATCATGCGTTCCGGCAGATATACCACGCGGCCATCCGCATTCTGGGTATATACAGGGGCGATCATGCACTCATCGCCCAGCATCAGCTGATCCTCGATCCGTACAGCCATCTCATCCTCCGGATACACAAAAGCCAGAGGCTTGAACATCATATCATCTGTAAGGGCTGCTTTCATATACGCCGTATACAGGTACGGAATCAGACGATAACGCACACCGATCACATGGGCAAAATCCTGCGGATCCTCAAACTGATAAAACTCCTGCTCTCTGGTGCCCAATGCCGAATGATTTCTCATCAGAGGCGTAAATACGCCCAGCGCCAGCCATCGAAGCACCAGATCTCTGGTGGTATCGCAGCCAAAACCGCCCAGATCGGCGCCCACATACAGAAAACCGCACATATTCAGCGAAGGCAGCATCTTCAGATTCAGCAGGATATGAGACCACCAGGACTTATTATCGCCTGTCCAGATACCGCCATAGCGGTGCATGCCGATATAGGAAGAACGGGAAAACAGAAGGAATCTCTTTCCCGGAACCATACGTGCAAAGGCTTCTCCTGCTGCCCTTGTCATATTGTAGCCAAAAAGATTGTGCACTTTATCGTGACGGATCATTGCGCCGTCCACATTGTGATAAAACCGGGCGTAATCCTCATGGCTGTTGGACAGAGACTGCAGTTTGCCCATCATCTGGAAAAACGGTACGTTCTCCTGACCCTTCTCTTCGATTTGAGCCACCAACTCCATAGCTTCTTTCATTCCTTCCTCGGAATAAAAGATTGACGGCTCATTCATATCGTTCCAGAAGCCCTCAATTCCCTGATCCACCAGGAAACGGTAGTGATCCCCAAACCATGCTCTGGCCTCTTTATTCAGTACATCCGGGAAATGCGTATAGCCCGGCCATACTGCTGCCGAAAAAAGCTCTCCGTCTTCTTTCTGACAGAAATATCCTTTCTCCACACCTTCCTCATAGACAGAATATCCCTCTTTGATCTTGACACCGGCATCGATGATCGGAATCATACGCACGCCCTCATCCTTCATCTCCTGCACAAAGCCGGCAAAATCCGGGAAGTTTTCCTCATTTACCGTAAAATCCATATAGTCCTGCATGTAGTCAATATCCATATAGACCATATCCAGGGGTACATGGTGCTCTCTGTGCTTTTTGACTACAGTTCTAAAGTCTTCCCGGGTCTTATACCCCCAGCGGCTCTGACCAAAACCAAAGGCAAATTTCGGCGGTATGTAGCTTCTGCCGATGCTGTGACGGAACTGACGGATAATATCCAGCGGAGAATCCCCCTCAATAACATACAGATTCAGATTTGCCTCCTTACAGGTCACCTGCAGCATGTCCTGTCTGGTATAGCCGATATCAAAACGCATAAATGATGGATAATCAAAAAACAGTCCCACCAGACGGCTGCCCGTCAGCAGGATAAAATTATGGGCAGCGTACAGTGACCGGACATCCTCATGGTGATTGGGATTATCACTGCAGTCGCTCTCGTACACATAGCCCCTTTTATTGATACCGCGGTTTGCTCCGCCGAGGCCGTATACTCTGTCTTCCTTTTCCAGCGGGCAGGTAAAGCAGAATCCATCTGAAAAATCAAAGGTGCCTGTCTCCGGACAGCCGCTCTTTATCTCCACAGCCTCCACAACGGCCTCTGTATCAAAAGGATGGCCGAATATATATTTGCTGATCATATGTAATTCCTCCTGAACTCTCAAATAAACGTATCTGTTCAGCACCTTCACAGATACAATTCGCAAACCCATGAAAATCGGCTGCGCCGATGGGGTTTACTCACATCTGAATCATGTTCTTACGGCCTCATCAGCAAGTGATTCGGCCTGTTCTGAACAGACAAATAAACAACCATTTTATTTTACCATAGGATTACACAGATGTCATGCATAGTATCTTCATGGTGCGGAATAAAATACGTAGAACATGAACGATTCCCCGAATATAACTTTTATTCTTGTAGATAAAAACGGATGGTACACAAATTTTGGCACCACCCGTTTCACAAATCTATGATTTATTTCCTGCATCAGTCTGCTGTTCTTCAGATAATAACCGGCTCTCCTACGATCAACTTCACTGCCTGTTCCGGCATTTCCACGATTTCGGATATCTGTTCTACAGAGTAACCCCTTTTATATATCATTTGAATCATGCGTTCACGTTCTGATAATATACCCTGCTCTATTCCTTCTTTTATTCCTTCTTCTCTCCCTTTTTTCTCAATCCAATCCAATACTTCACACATATTATGTATACCTCCCTCTTTTTCATTATAAGCTTCTTCAAAGCGACTGTCGCCAGTCAAAACACTGAGAAGATCCAACGTTTCCTGTACATGTCGAATCTGTCTGACCGTCGGCTGATAGTCCCCGTTTTTCCTCATCTGTACAAAATAATCCGCTACGATCCAGAAATCGCTTTCAAACAGGCTAAGCTGATCATCTGACAAATAAGCAATCTCAAACAAATTTATTTTATACTCATTTACATACGGTTTTAATTTTTTCGGAATATACAGACGTTCCCCAAGGGTTGCTGCTTCCCCCCAGCGCCTGTCATAACCAAAATATAAAACTACCGTAACTACCGGATATCTTTGTTTCTGCCCTTCTTTTAACAATTGTGCTCTGTATTCTGCACCATCGTATCCCAAAACCCGCAGGGGCATATCGAGATCTGGTGAAGTATGATTTTCCACCCCGATACATGCAATACACAGGCTATCCTTTTTCCATTGCTTTACCACATCCCTCTCTGTTTCACGTATTTTTCCGTCTGTTTTATACACAAATCTGGGAGCCTTTTCTTCCAGTTCCTCTTCCTGAATAATACGCTCACCATGAAACAACAGAACATTTATAATGTCCGCAAAAACATCTGCGTGGGACTCCAGTGTCTTTTCCATAATGTCTTTTTCTGCCATAAACTATATGTAAAAATCTCCTTTCTGTTTCTGAAGTAAAACGACACTATCTCTTCAAGTATTTTTATACTATCACAATATATTTAATACTTCAACTCCGCAATGAATCTTTCACCTGAATCTTTCACTTAAATATAAAAATCGGATGGTGACATGCCCTTTAATCAGGCCGGTACCATCCGATTTCATGTACTATTTTCTATATTGACCCATCATTATCATCGTCATTCTCTTTCTTGATACTCGTACCAACAGCCAGACCTATCAACATACCAAGAGATATGCCAAGACCGATATTGTTGCCAATGGATGTCCCGATCGCTGTACCCAGGCACATACCAAGACACATGCCTTCCGTACCGTAATCACCGCTTTTATCTTTCTCTTTTTTTCTATGCGCATTTCTGACAGCAAACACGGCAAGCAAAAGTCCCATCGCAACCCAGGGCAGGGCCGCTTTAATAAAATCAATTACATCTCCCATCATTTTTTCCCTTCCTTATTTTCCTTTTGCTTTTTTGCCTGGGCTTCATTTCCATTGCAGCTCCCATTGCCATTGTTGCTGCCAATTACCTGATTTTTCCGCGGAGAAAAAATCATCCCCAGCAAAGCTCCAGTCAAAAACAAGACAGCGCCTGAAAGCAGAATCTCCCGTCCGGTGTATTTTCCCTCATTGATATTGTTCAGCAACAATTCGTATTTCTTTCCCATAATCTTTCTCCTGTTCGTGTTACATTTTCTCATGGTATTATCTTGTGCATTATTATAATGTCATCATATTCATTTGGATAGACAGATTTTATAGACTAATGTGCTTATTTATCAAGGAAATACAGGATGAACTCATTTTCCCTCTATGATCTCGCCACCTGCAGTGACAGTCAGATACATTCTCTCCATACTGGCATCAAAAGAAAAATTATCAGATGCCACTGTATTTCCATCAGCATTTTTTACTGTAATGGTAAAGGGCACAGAGGCTTCCCTATCCTTGGACACCATCATGATATCGTTATCCATAAAGAAGTATTCTCCGCTGTCCATCACTGTGTAATCGGCACAGCTTACCCCTCCGCTAAAGCCATCATATGACATTGAAACGGCATCCGCATCGTTTCGTTCCAGCTTTACATAAACGCCGTATTGTTCCGACTGGTTAATTGAACCAATTGATCTGTTCCAAATAGTGGTTTCAACCATATTGGTTTTCAGGATTACCTCACTGACCTCGCCCTTGGTAGGGATCTCTATATCAAAATCTCCGGTCTCAAAGAAACCAAACACAGCGCTGAACCGAAATCCCACATAGAGTTTTCCGTCCCATTCTTCACTGTAATACCCGCAAAAGCCCTCCGGGAACGAACCAGGATAGAATCCTTTTATATGAACTGAGTCCGCGCTGACTTCCACAGAGGTAATCCCAGCGCCATGACAGGCGCGAAAGCCACCCAGCTTCCACCCATAGCGTCCGCCAAGGAAAATCGCCAGCAATACAACTGCCAGAACCGCCAGAACTGTCAATGTTCTTTTTACTGCCTTCATCTCATCATTCCTCCTTTCAGAACTCGGAGCATCTTTGACCGCCATCCCCATATGATTTGTTTTATCTGAATTCCCATAAGCAAGCCCAAACATAGCATAGAGAATGGATTCAGCATTCTTTATTTCTTCATTGCCGCTTTAAAAACCCGCCTTTTTCCAGAAGAATTAGCCCATAACTGTACTCATAGTTTTCTGCGAAGTAGAAATCAGCGCATCGGCCCTCCGGGCAATACACGATGCTCCACATGGTCTTTTCCCAATGTTCTGCCGACTGGGGGTAGTTTTTCTGTGCCACGGATTCCAGTATATCCCGGACATCCAGTTCATCGGCAGGGCCGGTATACGTGGAAAGAGTATCAAAGCGAAGGTGGGACTGCCTGGAGCCCACGCCCTGTTTGGCGCAGTCGCTTAAATAGTGGTTGGTGACTACCTTCGTTTCCGTGACCAGCATCTCGCTATCCACATACTCCACGACCACGCTTTTTCCGCTGGCATCTGCAATGGAAAGATGGTGGGCGGAGCCGATGGAGGAATTCATATCGAACTGCTCCAACAGGGCGATGGCTTCATCCACATCTGCCGCCCTGTCCAGTAGGAGACGAATGGCTGTTGTGGTCGTCAGATCTGGCTTGTCGGTCTGCTGATGGGTCTCCTCCTTGTCTCCTGCCATCAGATCAGCAACCACAAGTCCTTTTTCATTCATGCCGTCCAGCGGTACATAGACCGCTGCCAGAGTCTGCATCCGCTCGATCATGGAGCCGTCAGGGATATATTCCCCGTCGAATCCCAAAAAGTCCAGGCAACAGGTGGAAACGGATTCATAGCCGTTTTTTGGCCTGGTATGTACGATCATGGTCTGACATTCTTCCCAATCGTAGTTGCGCCCGAAGAAGGTAGTTCCGTTCTCATCTGCCACAGAAATGGTGGAGCATCCAAATTCTCCGGTCTGTACATCGCTTTCGATCTTATAGAACCCATGGGACAAATAGCCAATCAGATAGTCCGCCAGCGCACTGTCGCTGGCAGCGCCGCCCTGGGCGAGAAAGTCATCAAAGCCGTAGTCGCCGTTAATTTCCATGGAATACAGGCCGTCCTCCAACTCTTCAATGCTGTTTGCTGCTGTGATAAAGGTGCCGAACATCCACCAGCCGCCTGCGGCAAGAATGACCAACAGTGCAACAGCGCCGCCGCAGATCCATTTGAAAATGTTTTTCTTACTCTTTTTCATCATCTATCCCAGCCCCTCTGGTTTTCGTTCTCTCTTTTGTCTTCTGCAATGCGGAAACTGCGCGCTGCAAAGAATATATCGTTCGCCTTATTATTCTGCCGGTCTTGTCAATCCGTAGAGCGCCATATCCAGAACCTGACCGTTCTTAAAAGCATTACTCTTCATGATCCCCTCAAACTGAAATCCTGCTTTTTCAAGAACATGCCGTGAACCAATATTATAGGCAAATGGCTCTGCATAGATCCGGAGAATATCTGTCTCCGCAAAAACCTTCTCGCAAAGCAGCTGTACCGCTTCCGTCATAATGCCCCGTCCCCAGTATTCCTCTGCCAGATAATATCCCAGTTCAGCCGTACGGTAATGAATGTTCCCCTGACGGAATGCACCGATACTGCCGACTGCCGTTCCGTCAATATCAATGGCATAAGCAAAGGTATCCTTTGGACCTGAAGATAAGATAAACATGATATATTCCAAAGCATCCTTTTTCGTATAAGGATAAGGTAAGCCATCCCGAAGATTGTTAAGTACCTTTTTATTTGATAATGCAGCTGCCAGCGATGCGGCATCTGATCGTTTCCATGGTCGTAATGATATCTTCATATATTTCTTCCTGTCCCTCTCTCTGCTGTCCTGTTGTCACATAACCCGATATCCTTTTTTCACAAGAACCATAATACAGTCCCAAAATTCAGTCTCACACTTACTGAACATCTCGCTTCCTTCATGACTCTGCCCTGAATCATAACGATGTTCATCATAATTGAACACATTTACTTTTGTAGCTGCTGTCACATATATTCCACGACTTTTTCACAGTATTATTATAACGCTAAGCACATTTTGTTAACAGGCAGGATTTATAGACCATTGTGCTTATTTTATAGGAAATGAAAAAGCTGCCACATCGTTTTTCTGTGACAGCTTTTACTTCTTTTGTTCAGTTTTTCTGTATCCGGGTCATCCGTGGATGTAACTTAAAGATACTTTTTCATATTCCGCAAAACAACGCGATATCCATTTGCGTACATATGTACACCTTCCAGCGTAAATTCTTTTTTTAGCCTTCCGTTTTCATCATACAGTCCTTCATTTACATCAATATAATGATAACCCATTGTTTCTGCCAGCTGTTTTACGGCCTGATTAGCCAGCCTGATATTCGCGTTATTGCGATTGTCAAACATATGCTTCACCCACTCTGCATCCGGCAATACTGCTTTCTTGTCCACTTCATTCACCGGATAATATGCCATCATATACACTTCTGTTTCCGGTAACTGTTCTTTTATCTGCTCGAGCACCTTTTTATAATTTTCGATTAGTCTTTCCAGAGTGTAGTCTGGCTTACCCATATCGTTTGTTCCGATATTGATAAAAATTTTGGACGGTTCAGTACCATAAATTTGCTCCTGCATATTTTTCAGCATATCATCTGTCGTAAACCCACCAATTCCCCGGTTGTAGATCAGGCAATCCATCCCCTCATCCATCAAAAGCTCATGAATGGGAAACTGCTCCATGAGTGATGATCCTGTAAACAGAATCTGCCCTTTTCTGGCAAATTCATTCAGGATGCGATACCGGTCAAGTTTTTCTTTTTGCTCCTTTTTCATAAAAGCTGCTATTGGATCCATTTTTCTTCTCCTTTTTTATTTTTCAAGGCGGATACTTTTATTCCGTCCAGATTTCTGTTGCTTCCTTTTTACTTATTATTTATACTATATATACTAACTAAAAGTCTTTTCTTATAGGTTATGAGGTATCATTATGGAATTACTGCAATTGAAATATTTCCGTGAACTGGCCCAGAGCCAGCATCTTTCAAAAACTGCCGAAAAATTACACATCGCTCAGCCGTCTCTGAGTCAGACATTGCGGCGACTGGAAACAGAATTAGACCTGTCTCTTATACACATCTCCGAGCCCACGAGACCGTACTAG
>CALZOU010000058.1 GCA_945827805.1 uncultured Lachnospiraceae bacterium | reverse complement strand
CGAGATCTAGTACGGTCTCGTGGGCTCGGAGATGTGTATAAGAGACAGAAGTTGTTCAGCGGAGCAGTGGCTTCATTGAGTGCGCTGAGGCCTGTTGTCAGCTGTCGGGCACCGGAAACGGCCTGATTGGCTCCATCTTTGAGCGCCTGAACGTCAGCCACGGTCTGGCTCATGTTTTGCTGTGAAAGTGCAGTGGCAACGTTTTCTAATCCTGATTTACATGACTGCAGTCTGGCAATAGCATTGTCGTTATTCGTATTGTCAGTAATGGTTATTGAAGGCTGCGTCTGCGGGGCGATATCTGAATAATTCAGTTGACTGAGAACCGCATTGATCGTTTCTTCATTCACATTTGCGGCTTTCAGAGTGTCTCTGACTGCATCTTTCTGGTTATCCAATTGAGCATGGGCAGCTGCATTTACCCGCGCATTTTCATCTGCGACAGCAGCATTGGCTTTGTCAGTAGCATATGTGCTGGCAGCAGCAGTATCAACAGTGACAGTAAGAGAATTGGCGGCATCAATAGCATCCTGTACAAGATCTTTCGATTGATTTACACCACCTGCTAAAGCATTTACTGTATTTTGCAGTTCGGTGGTTTTGTCAGCAGCCTGCTGTGCACCCTGCTGCAGGGTACTTGCACCGGCAATCAGCTGCCTTGTGCCGCTTGCCAGTGTCTGAAGCGCGTCCGGAAGGTCTGCAGCCTGGCCGAGATTTACACTTAACTGTGAATTCAATTGCTGGATTCCATCCTGGAGCGCAGCGGCTCCGTTAGTATAATTCTGGATGCCCTGTTTCAATGTATCTGCTCCATTCTGCAGCTGCTTGCCACCCTGAGCCAGCGCTTCTACACCTTCGGAAAGTGCCTCTTTTTTGGTGTTCAGTTCGTCAATACCGTCTTTTAACTGACTGACACCCTGATCTACCTGCTCAATACCGGCATTCAGCTGGGATGCGCCTGAAGTATAGTCGTTTACACCGGATTCCAGCTCGGAGGCACCGCTTTTCAGAGATTTCATGCCGGAAACAAGTGCATCTACACCGTCCAGAAGATCGCCCTTTTTACTGTTCATGGTATCAATACCGTTTTTGAGCTGACCGGCACCGTCATCAGCGCTGTTCAAACCATCAGCGAAGGTAGCGGCAGAATCGTCCAGTGTCTGAACACCCTCCTGCAGTTCGGCACTTCCGTCTACCAGCAGGGCAGAGGCATCTGTTAATTCATCGATGCTGTCTTTTAAATCGTCCAGAGAATCTATATCATCTAATCCCAGTTCACTTAAGGTACCGGTTGTGGCTATGGTAGCGGTCATTGCAAGGGAAAAATTATCTGCGTCTGCTGAGATCTCTACGTAATCGGGAATTTCTGTATCCTCAAAGCCTTCAATATCGGAAATCTGCAGGCTGTCAGCCAGACCGGGCAGGCCCACGCCCATGACGATCTGATTCTTTCCTTCGGAGATTACTTTTCCGTTGGTCACTTCTACATTTGAGAATGTGTCAGTGGGAAGAATCATTCCGGTGACCATGAGGAAAGGCGTATGGATCATCTGCTGTTTCCCGTTGACATTTATTGTCTGCCGGGAATGATTTTCATAGTCGATACGAATCTTAACTTTTCCGCTTTTTCCTGCCAGTTCTGCCGGAGATATTTCTTTGCCGTCCAGATAGTAGGTAAGTTTTACGGAAACAGGAAGTTCGGCATCGGTAGTTCCCTGATAGTAAATATCATTTCCGTCGGCGGCCCAGGTGATGGTGCCGTCACTGTTCTGGGTAAATGTTTCGTCACCTTTGACGTTCTGGATATCCTTCAGGGCAGTGTTATCTGTCAATGAGGTATCTCCGGAAGTGTTTTTCAGCCAGTTGCTGACGATAATGTTATCGGCATTGCCTTTTTCATCGGCATTTACGTATACAGTCTGATCCTTCTCCGGCACGGCGGCCCATACGGTGGTCACCGGCAGAGAAAAGGAAAGTGTGATGGCCATTCCGGCCAGCAGGGCCTGAACCTGTTTCTTTTTCATGATGATATTACCTCCTGATTTTCTATTTCGTTTTACGTCACATATTGTTGAGATATGTATTTTGCTGTACTGATAAGTTTATTTTGGTCAGTGCTTTTTGTTCGGTAAAAGAATTGCAGAACATAGAAATATGTGGGAATTCATTTACAGAAAATTGCTGTTCAATACATTTTTGATTGTGTAATCATTGGGAAATTGTAGTTCCTTGAAATACTAAACTCTTCATTTTAGGCATTAATGGTTGGTTTGGTGAGTGTACTCTTCTGCCGGAAATTTCTGCTCGTTTTGCAGATCAGTCCATCAAATACCCAGTACATGGCCGGCATGAACAAAAGTACGCAGCACATACTGATCAGGGCGCCTCTGGCCATCAGTCGGCACAGGGCACTGATCATGTCAATCTGAGAGTACATGCCTACGCCAAAGGTGGCGGCAAAAAATCCGATGGCGGATATTATGATAGAACGCATGCTGGTACTGTGGGCAATGGAAATGGCTTCTGCTTTGCTCTTTCCTGCTCCCCGCTCTTTTTTATAACGGCTGGTCATCAGGATCGCATAATCTACGGTGGATCCCAGCTGGATCGTACCGATGACGATGGAGGCGATGAAGGGAAGCACTGATCCTGTCAGATAGGGGATACCCATATTGATAAAGATGGCGCCTTCAATGACCATCACCAGAATGACCGGCAGGGATATAGACTTAAACACCAGCAAAATAATAAAGAATACAGCCAGAATAGATACGGCGCTGACAACCTTGAAATCGTGATCGGTGATCTCAATCAGATCCTTGGTGCAGGGAGCTTCGCCCACCAGCATACCGTTGGGATCATATGTTTTCAGGATCGTATTCAGTTCATTGATTTCCTGGTTGACTTCATCGGAAGCTACGGCGTATTCGTTCATGACCAGCATCAGCTCATATTTGTCGCTTTCCAGGATCTTTTTGAGATCGTCGGGAATCATGCTCTGGGGAAGACCGGGGCCGATCAGGCTTTCCAGTCCAAGAATGTTTTTAACACCGTCCACGTTTTCCATTTCATCGATCATGTGGTATTTCTGCTTTTCATCCAGATCTTTATCCAGAAGAATCATATGGGCCGCACCCATATCGTATTCCTCCTGCAGTTTGGCATTGGCCTGAATACTGGGCAGATCCTTTGGCAGGCTGGAATCCAGGTTGTAGTAGACGTTTGTGTGGGCCTGAAACCAGGCAAAGGGGATAAACAGTACTACAAACAGGATGGCAAACAGCGTATGGTGTTTGACAATAAATTTTGACAGCCCCGGCAGATTGGGAATCAGCTGACGGTGTTTCGTTTTTTCCAGCGCTTTATCAAAGATCATGATCATGGACGGCAGAACCGTAACGCAGCAGATCACGCCAAAGACAACACCTTTCATCATAACGATACCCAGGTCAAGACCGAGGGTAAAGCTCATAAAGCAAAGAGCCAGGAAACCTGCGATAGTGGTGATGGAGCTGCCGACCACGGATTTAATGGTAGCGGCGATGGCTTTTGCCATGGCTTCGTGATGATCATCCGGCAAAGCTTTCAGCTGTTCCTGATAGCTGTGCCACAGAAAAATGGAGTAATCCATGGTCACGCCCAGCTGCAGGACCGCGCACAGTGCTTTGGTGAGGTAGGATATTTCTCCGGTGAAAACGTTGCTTCCCAGGTTATAGAGAATGGCCATGCCGATGCTTGCAAGAAACAGCACGGGAATCAGGAAGGATTCCATGGTCAGGGCCAGCACGATGGCCAGTAGCAGTACGGCGATAATGACGTAGATAATAACTTCCTGCTCTGCCAGATCCTTTGTATCGGTGACGATGGCGGACATACTGCTTAAAAAGCATTGTTGCCCGGCCAGTCCGCGGATATCTTTGATGGCCTGCATGGTCTCATCTGCGGAAGTTGTGGTATCAAAAATAATGAACATCAGTGTGGAATCGTCTGCGTTAAAGGCATTTCGGAACTTATCCGGCAGCATTTCCATAGGAAGACGGATGTCAGCCACGCTGTCGTACCAGACGACTTTGGCGACGTGGTCGACCTTTTCAATTTTTTTCTTCAGTGCGGCTACATCCTTATTTTCCATGCCTTCGCAGATAAACATGGAATAGGCGCCTGTGCCGAATTCATCCACCAGAATATCCTGGCCTTTCATTGTCTCGATTTCTCCCGGCAGATAGGAGAGGATATCGTAATTCACGCGGGTGTTCAGATATCCGATGGATGCCGGAATCAGCAACAGAAGACTGATGATAAAAATCGGAATGCGGTATTTGACTATTTTTCTGCCTAGCTTTTCCATTTGGATCTCTCCTTTTTTATGATGATAAATTAATGACCATCGGTCATAAATCGTTATATCTCAAAAATGACTAATAGTCAATAAATAAAAGATACAAAAATGACTAAAGGTCATTTTGGATAATTGGACATTATGACAGTCTTTGAATACTTCTGTTGTTCCGGCTTGATTTTTGCAGTACTTCCTTCTTATAATAATCAGCAGATAGTATTTCACAAAGTAACGGCTTAGAACAGGTAGAATCAATTACTCGCGAGATGTAAGAACATGATTCAGGTGTGAATGCTATCGGTGTAGTGTATTTTTATGGATTTGAGAATTGTATCTGTAAGATACTGAAAAGATTGGTTATAAATACTGACGTGGTTAAGCCCCTGAGGGCATCGAGGAAAACTATGGGAAAAGTAGAAAACAAAAAACAGCAAAAGAGAGATTCGCTGCTGGAATCAGCGTTTTCGCTGTTTATCGATCATGGATTTAATAAGACTTCAATTTCTGATATCGTCAATCAGGCCGGTGTGGCGAAGGGCACGTTTTACCTTTACTTTAAAGATAAGTACGATATCCGTAATCATCTGATTGGGCATAAAGCACATCAGGTATTTCTGACGGCCTATCATGAACTTCTGGATCATCCGGAGATTTCTGATTTTGAGACGCAGATGCTGTTTATGATCGATCGTATTCTGGATCAGTTTGCGGCCAATCATGATCTGGTCAAGCTGCTGTCCAAGCATTTAAGCTGGGGATTTTTTAAGGATTCCCTGTATTTTACACCGGGAGATGAGGAACCCGCGATCTTTACGATCTATGAGGAACTGATGGCGAAGGCAGAGCACACTTACCGGACACCGGAAATGATGATGTATCTTATCCTGGAAATGATCAGCGGGGCCAGCTATAATGTGATCCTGTATCAGCAGCCGGTAACGCTTGAGGAATTAAAGCCGCATCTTTATGAGACTGTTAAGGGAATTATGCGGCAGTACAGGGAAGATTAAAGGGGAAATACGATGGATAAAATAAACGCAAAAGTATTTCTGACGGTGGCCCGGACGGGAAGTTTTCGAAAAGCCGCGGAGGCACTGGATTATACCCAGGCGGGCATCAGCTATATTATCAGCGCTATGGAGGAAATCACGGGGCTGACACTGTTTATTCGTGACCGCAGCGGTGTGCGGCTGAGCCGGGAAGGGGAGGCGCTGCTTTCCCATATGCAGCAGCTGGATGCCTGGGAACGTCAGTTTCAGCAGACGGTCAACGAGCTGCATGGATTGGAAAAAGGGCTGGTGCGGGTGCAGATCTTTGACAGTATTTCGATTCACTGGATTCCGGGGATTGTGCGTCAGTTTCATGACGATTACCCGGGTATCCGGGTAGAGCTTATCACAGAGGAGGACAGCGTACGGGCAGAGCAGATGGTGCTCGGCGGGGACGTAGACTGTGGATTTTTTCTGACCAGGGTCAATGCGGAGCTGGATGTTTTTCCCCTGATGGAAGAGAGTCTGCTGGCCATTGTGGCGCCGGATCATCCGTTGGCGCATCTGGAACGTTTCCCCATGGATCAGCTGGATCAGTATCCGTATATCAGCATGAAATATGATCACCATACGGGCATTCAGAAAATTTTCGACAGCAGAGGAGTCACCCCGCAAACGGCTTTCTGCATGGATAATGATTATGCCGCCATGGCCATGGTCAGCAAAGGATTGGGATACTGTATTTTTCCGGAGCTTCTTTTACAGGATATTCCCTATGAACTGCGCTGTATGGAATTTGAAGAACCACAGAGGCGTACGATCAGCATTGGTACAGCTTCTCTCGATAACTGCTCCCGGGCCTGTCTCAAATTTATTGAGTATACCCGCCGCTGGGTGGAGGAGAATTGCAAGTGATAAGTAAATGTTATCGCTACATGCAGAATTCCTTGTTTTACTTTTGCCTGATAGTGCGGTAGTATATCACATGTAAAAATGATATATAACATATCCCGTTGAAGCAGCCAGAATCTTTATGGAGACCGGTTGTGGAGGGCGCTTTGGAGAATCCCATTCAATTGGGTGCCGACGGTGTAAGGTGCAAAGACGCACTGAATCTCTCAGGCAAAAGAACAGGGCTGGTTGTCTCTATCAACATATTTGGATAGAAATTTAATTGCCGCAGTTTTTTTGAGCCACTGATATTCAGTGGCTCATTTTTTTGCCCGGCATACTAAAACATGATCTGGTGGAACATGTTTGGCAGTATTCTCTGAAGCAGGACAACAAAGGAGGAAAGAGTATGTTACTGTCCATCGTACAGACGATCAATGCTTACCTTTCAGATTACATTCTGGTGTTTCTGCTGGTAGCTGTTGGTCTGTGGTATTCCATCAAAACAAGATTTGTGCAGGTTCGCTGCTTCGGAGAAGGTCTGAAAAAGACCTTTGGTGAACTGACACTGTTTGGTAAAAAGCATGAAGCCGGAATGAGTTCCTTCCAGGCACTGGCTACAGCTATTGCGGCACAGGTTGGTACCGGAAATATTATCGGTGCCAGCGGCGCTATTCTGACCGGTGGTCCCGGTGCTATTTTCTGGATGTGGGTGATCGCTTTCTTTGGTATGGCTACCATCTATGCCGAGGCTGTGCTGGCCCAGACTACACGTAAAAAAGAGGCAGACGGCAGCATCGCCGGTGGTCCCGTATATTACATTACAACAGCTTTTAAAGGTGCTTTTGGTAAGTTCCTGGCCGGCTTCTTTGCGGTTGCGATCATTCTGGCGCTTGGATTCTTTGGATGTATGGTACAGTCCAATTCCATCGCTGCTACCTGCAGCACAGCTTTTGGTATTCCTACCTGGGTGATCGGTGTGATCCTGGTGATCATCTGCGGTGTTATTTTCCTGGGCGGCGTGAAACGTCTGGCCGCTGTAACAGAAAAGCTCGTTCCGATCATGGCAGCAGCATTTTTGCTTGGAAGTCTGATCGTACTGATCCTTCGTATCAAATATATTCCGGCAACCTTTGCCATGATCTTCCGCTATGCGTTCCAGCCCAATGCCATCATCGGCGGCGGTATCGGATATGCGTTAAAAACTGCAGTCAGCCAGGGTGCCAAGAGAGGTCTGTTCTCCAATGAAGCAGGTATGGGTTCCACACCCCATGCTCATGCACTGGCACAGGTTGAAAAGCCTCATGATCAGGGTGTTGTAGCCATGATCGGTGTGTTTATCGATACTTTTGTGGTTCTGACACTGAATGCGCTGGTTATTATTTCCACCATGTATACAAGTGACGGCGTGCTGGCAAACGGAACGATTCCGGAAACTATTGGAAAAGCTAATCTGGCTCAGACAGCTTTTGGTACTGTATTTGGCGAAGGCTTTGGTGCTGTGTTTGTAGCAGTTTGTCTGTTCTTCTTTGCTTTTTCCACGATCCTCAGCTGGAATCTGTTTGGTAAGATCAATATGACTTACCTGTTCGGAAAGAAGAGCAATGTTGTGTATACGATTATTGCTCTGGTGTTTATTTTTCTGGGTACACTGACTTCCAGTGATTTGGTTTGGGAACTGTCCGATATGTTTAATCAGCTGATGGTTCTGCCGAACGTGATTGCGCTGTTTGCTTTGACGGCGCTGGTGGTTAAGGCTGTGCCGAAGAAGAAGTAATATTTTGTGGGATGATTGACGGAGCGTCATCGGCCGGGGCTCTGCACATAATTATATATTGTTCTGAAAAACGCGCTTTCGCTCCGCCTCAAACGCAGCAGTACTAAGCTCGAGACTGCGCCTTTGGCTTGCTCTCGCTAAGTGCCGGCGTTTTCGGAGGGTTTTTCAGAACAATATATAATTATGTGCAGAGCCCCGGCCGATGACGCTCCTGTTTTTTGGAAGATATTGGGGGATGGCGAGGTATTTGTGTCAGAGCAGATTGTTACATGATTTACAGGTGGATGTTTTGAAACGAAAAATGCGAAAAGAATCCAAAATGGCTATCCACGGAGAAGAATATTGGATGTTCCGGAAAGAAAAGGGATGAAAAGGTCCGAAAAATCCATCCATGGAGCTTGAAACTGGATGTTCTCGACCGAAAAAGCGTGGAAAAGTCCAAGACGTCCAATTAGAGAGCTTGATATTGGATGTACAGGAAAGAAGAAAAGTAAAAAAGTCCAAAACATTCAGTTACAGAGCTTGCAATTAGAGGTAATAGGTGGATTTTCATAAAAATACATAAAATTACCGCCAAACATACAGTTGGCGGCAAAGTATGATAAAAGCAGCAATGTTATCCCAAATTAAGTAAGCTGCCTGACATTTATTCAGGTATAAACAGAAATCAATGTTTCCTGGTTACTATGATGGCCGCGGCCTGTGCCAGAATTAGGTAGATCACCAGACAGATCACCAGAATCATGATGCCGTTGATCCGGCTCAGCATCTGAATACTGCCATCTGTTGTGATCCCGTCTTCGCCGAACAGGCCGGACATACCGAACAGGAAAACAAAAGCCGGTATCATGCGAAGAATCGCCATAGCCTGAGCACTCTTGAACCGGAGGATGGAGAGTACGAAGGTCTGAATGCCTACAAATATAAGAGAAATACCCAGAATGATCAGATAAAGGTCACCGAGATTCCACTCGCCCGCGGTGAACATCTGAAAGGATGGCCTCAGCAGATGACAGATAAAAATACTGACTATGCCGGAAAGAAACGCCAGGAGCGTAAACAGAAATCCGAACAGAAAATGTCCCTTTTGCTGTTCCCCGGGGAGCGTGGGAAGCATCTGCAAAAATCCTACCTCAGTGGCAGATTCCATAGCGCAGGGCAGAGTGGAAAAAATGATTCCGGCAAATATGCAGTAACACAGAATGTACAGGGGCGAAGTATCCGGCTGCGTCAGGAAAATGACCACAACAAGCAGCGGAAACAGAGCGATCCATTTGAAATTGCGGATGCGCAGAAAATCTATTTTGGCAAAGTTAAAAATGCGAGTCATATCAACGTCTCCTTTCCTGAATCTGGTGAATGATGATCTGGTCGATGGTGGGACGTTCTGTGGTCAGCGCGGCAGGGAGGATATAGTCACTGTCTGTTGAGAAAAGAGCAGTAAAACCATAGGCATGCTCATCGATACCGGACAGATGGGCTCTGAGGTCATCCGTAAGGTCCTCGGGCCCACCTTTGACCAGCAGATATTTTTCCGCCAGTTCATCTTTCGGTTCAAAGAAGATTTTTTCTCCATGGTCAATGAAGAAGATATAGTCGGCAATATCCTGCAGATCTTCCATAATGTGAGTGGAAAAAATAATGCTGCGATTGCCGTCACAGATATAGTCCTGCAAAAGATCCAACACATCTTTTCTCATCATGGGATCCAGTCCGTTGGTGGCTTCGTCGAGGATCAATACTTTGGTGTCCCTGCTTAGTACCGCCGCAAACATCAGCTTTACTTTCATGCCCCGGGAGAAATCTTTGATTTTCTTTTTCGGAGAAAGATCCCATTTCTTCAGAAATTCCCGGTAAGTATCTCTGTTGAAGCTGGGATAGAAATCCCGCAGTATGTTCTCGATATCCATAGCGGTAAAGTCCACGGGGAAGAAGGAAGCGTCCCCGATATAGCCGATGCTGTCGCGATAGCGAAGGGGGTCTTTGGCATAGGTAAGACCGTCGATGAAAGTCTCTCCGCTGTCGGGAGTGATCAGGTGCATCATGGCGTTTAATGTGGTGGTTTTTCCTGCACCGTTCTGGCCTACGTAACCCATGATAAATCCGGCAGGCAGGGAAAAACTGATGTCCTGCAGTCGGAAGCCGTCGTAAGATTTTGAAAGATGATTTACTTCGATAAGATTCATAACATATCCTTTCCTGTACCATCCATCTGCCACAGCGTTTCGAGCAGAGAAATCAGCTCTTTCTGGGGCATATTGATGGTCTGCGCTGCAATGATTGCCGAAGACAGGCTGTCCTCGATCCGCTTGAGATACTGTTCCCGTAAAAAGGCATTGTCCTGAGGCAGGACAACAGTGCCTTTGCCCTGAACAGAGGCGATGAATCCCTGCTTTTCCAGGTCGCTGTAAGCTCTGGTGGTAGTGATCACGCTGACTCCGGTTTCTTTGGCCAGTTTTCGGATCGATGGAAGTACACAGCCTTCCTTCAGCTCTCCGTTTAGTATCTGTTCTTTGATCTGATCTTCGATCTGCGCATATATCGGAAGTTCAGATTGTGGGGTAATAATGATTTTCAAGAGATTCTCCTTTTTGTGTGCACAAAACAACTGCTCATACTGTATATATATCATTATATACAGTATGAGCAGTTTGTCAATACAGATGTTTTGTATTTTGGGATTTAATTCAGCTTCCAGATATCCCGATTGTACTCTTCGATGGTTCTGTCAGAGGAGAAATATCCGGCCTTGCTGATATTCACCAGCATTTTCTTTGCCCAGGCCATTCTGTCCGTATAATCTGCGAAAGCCTGTTCTTTCTTAGCAGTGTAATCCTTGAAATCCAGGAAGGTCATGAACCAGTCTTTGTTCACCAGCTCATTTTTCAGACGGTGCAGGTTCACATCATTACCAACAGCCAGCATCTGGGGACCGGTGATGAAGTCTACGATCTCATGGATCATAGGATCGTTTTCATAGTAATCGCGTGCAATATAATCTTCGTTGGTGTAATGATCAATAACCTCGTTGCTGGAAGCACCGAAGATGTAGATATTATCATCACCCACCAGTTCATGGATCTCGACGTTGGCACCATCCTCTGTACCCAGAGTTACCGCACCGTTGAGCATGAATTTCATGTTACCGGTGCCGCTGGCTTCCTTGGAGGCCAGAGAGATCTGCTCGGAAATATCACATGCCGGAATCAGCTTTTCTGCCAGGGTCACATTGTAGTTTTCCACCATGACCACGTTGAGGTACGGGCTGACCTCCGGATCGTTGTTCACGATTTCCTGCAGACACAGGATCAGATGGATGATATCTTTGGCGATGGTGTAAGCCGGAGCGGCCTTGGCGCCAAAGATTACGGTAATTGGTGTTTCCGGCAGGTTTCCTTTTTTGATCTCCAGATATTTATAGATCACATACAGGGCATTCATCTGCTGACGTTTGTACTCATGCAGACGTTTTACCTGAATATCGAAGATAGAGTTTTCATTAAGAGTAAGTCCCTGGGTCTCTTTCAGATATTCGGCCACCGCGTGCTTATTATCCTGTTTGATCTGCAGCAGACGGGTAAGGACTTCTTCCTTATCTAAGGATTCCATCAGGCGCTCAAGCTCCATGGCATCTTTTTTAAATCCATCACCGATCCATCCCGTGACAGCCTGTGTAAGCTCAGGATTGCAGTGCAGAAGCCAGCGGCGGAAGGTGATTCCGTTAGTCTTGTTGTTGAATTTCTCCGGATACAGACGGTAGAAATTGTTCAGCTCGGAGTTTTTCAGAATATTGGTATGCAGCGCGGCCACACCGTTAACGCTGAAGCCATAATGAATATCAATATGAGCCATGTGTACCACATCGTAGCGGTCAATGATGGCTACGCTTTCATCGGAATATTTTCTGCGTACTTTGTCATCCAGGATCTCGATGATGGGCATCAGCTGCGGTACGACTTCATTCAGATAATGTACCGGCCATTTCTCCAGAGCCTCTGCCAGAATGGTGTGGTTGGTGTAGGCACAGGTTTTTTTCACTACCTCGATAGCGTCATCCACGGACAGACCCTTAAGAACAAGCAGACGGATCAGCTCCGGAATCACCATGGTGGGGTGCGTGTCGTTGATCTGGATCACAGCATACTCGTTCAGATCGTAAAGGTTGCTGCCCTTTGCGGTGCATTCATCCAGAATCATCTGGGCTGCTGCGCTGACCATGAAGTACTGCTGGTAAATACGCAGCTTTCTTCCCTCTTCATCACTGTCATCCGGATACAGGAACAGAGTCAGGTTGTGGGCAATATCTGTTTTGTCAAAACTGATACCCTCGCCCACGATGCTCTCATCCACGGTATCCACATCAAACAGGTGCAGTTTGTTCGTCCGGTTGTTGTATCCGGTAACGGCGATCTCATACATGCGGGCCTGCAGGGTGAAATCTTTAAAGTTTACAGGATAAGTAATGTCAGTTTTTGTCAGCCAGCTTTTTTCTGCAATCCAGGGATTTTTTGTCTCTTTCTGAAGCTTCTCGTCAAATTCCTGTTTGAACAGACCGAGGTGATAATTCAATCCGATACCGGCACCGGTGTATCCCAGTGTTGCGATGGAATCCAGGAAGCAGGCTGCCAATCGTCCCAGACCGCCGTTTCCCAGAGAAGGCTCCTGCTCCAGCTCCTCGATACGGCACAGATCCTTACCATTCTTTGCCAGCAGTTCTTTGACTTCATCGTAAATGCCCAGATTGATCATATTGTTGGATAAAAGCTTGCCGATCAGGAACTCGGCGGAAATATAATAGATTTTCTTTTTACCTTCTTCGGCTTCTTTTTCTTTTGCCATTTCCTGTACGATCTGTAAAAGAGCATCGTAAAGCTCCAGATCGGTGCAGTCGTAGATCGGTTTATTTAACAGCTGTGAAAGTTTCTTTTCCATAGTCATAACAGTTCTCCTTTTCAAACGTTTATGATGTAAAATGGTTTCCTTGTTCCCTTTTCATGCTTGAATTATACGATCAAAAAATCGTATTTTCTTGCAGAATACCATGCAAATATTGTACAATACTATCATTACAGGACAAAAGCAGTAAGGAGGCTCTATGGATCTTACAGAATTTCAGAGATACAGAGAAAATAAAGTGCACACTGACAGTTCTTTTCCTTACAATACCTATCTTTGCAGTATCCCGCTGGATTTCCCCTGTGTGCCCCATCATTGGCACGAGGAGATGGAGCTCATCGTGATCCAGAAGGGCAGCGGTGTGGTGCATGTGGATTTTAACCGGTATGTGGTGGAGGCGGGCAGTATTGTAGTGGTGCTTCCGGGACATCTGCATTCTATTGAAGAATTATGCGGGGAAAAGATGGAATATGAAAATATTCTGTTTCGCCCCGAGATGCTTCTGTCCGGTTCGGAGGATCTTTGCTCCCGACAGTTTCTGGAACCGCTGTTTGCGGGAAAATTTCCCGTGGAACAGCATATCCACCCCGGCCTTTCATATTATGACCAGTTTTCGGTTACCATAAAACAGATGGACAGACTGTGTGACAAAAGACCGCAGGGGTATCAGCTGGCGGTCAAGGGCGGGCTTTTTCAGCTGATGTTTCTTCTGTCTTCACATCCTGTCTCTTATACACATCTCCGAGCCCACGAGACCGTACTAGAT
>CALZOU010000057.1 GCA_945827805.1 uncultured Lachnospiraceae bacterium | reverse complement strand
CTACATTATGAAAACGAGCGCAGTAGGAGGGAAGAATTTCTATATATCCCCCGCACACCACGAAGGCGGCTACGCCGCTCATCACATCTTATTTCACAATTCTAACCTTCAGCACATCCTCAATGGCAGCCAATTTTTCCACCACATCCTGGCTCAGCACACTCTCCACATCAATGATCGTATAAGCATACTCACCCTTACTCTTATTGGTCATGGTAGCGATATTCATACCCATATCACCCAGAACCTTAGTAAACTTATTGATCATATTGACCACATTCTTGTGGCAGATCGTGATACGTCCGGCAGATGTACATACACCGAAATCGCAGTCCGGATAATTTACAGAATGCTTGATATTGCCATTTTCCATAAAATCACGGATTTCCTGCACAGCCATCTCCGCACAGTTATCCTCAGATTCAGCCGTAGAAGCTCCCAGATGCGGTGTGATCAGCACATTCTCCGCACCGGCCACTGTCGGGTTGGCAAAGTCAGAAACATATTTTTTCACTTTACCATTATGTAAAGCCTCCACCAGCGCTTTCTCATCCACCAGAAGATCACGGGCAAAGTTCAGAAGAACCACACCATTCTTCATCATGTTGATAGCCTCTGCATCGATCATGTTTCTGGTGCTGTCCATCAGCGGCACATGGATCGTAATATAATCACAGTCACGGTAGATATCTTCCACATTGTTGATATGCTTAATGGAGCGTGACAGATTCCAGGCTGCATCCACAGAGATATACGGGTCATAGCCGTAAACTTCCATACCCAGATGCACAGCTGCATTGGCCACCTTAACACCGATAGCTCCAAGACCGATGATACCCAGTTTCTTTCCGGCAATCTCGCATCCGGCAAACTGTTTTTTCTGTTTCTCGGCCATTTTTCCGATATTGTCTTCGTCTTTATTCTGACGCACCCATTCGATACCGCTTACGATATCGCGGGAAGCCAGAAGCATACCGGCAATGACCATCTCCTTAACACCGTTGGCATTCGCGCCCGGTGTATTAAATACAACGATACCTTTCTCCGCGCAGGTATCCAGCGGAATATTATTGACACCGGCACCGGCTCTGGCTACACATACCAGATTTTCCGGAAGCTCCAGCTCATGCATGCTGGCGCTTCTCACCAGCACTGCCTGGGCTTCATCCAGAGTAGCTACTTCTTTGTATTCTTCCGTAAAATGTCTGGTTCCTACGGGAGAAATAGGATTTAATGCTGTATATGTAAACATTATTTATTGTCCTCCTCAAATTTCTTCATAAAGGCAACCAGCTTCTCCACGCCTTCAATGGGCATAGCGTTGTAAATGCTGGCACGCATACCGCCAACGGTTCTGTGGCCTTTCAGATTGACAAATCCGGCTTCTGTAGCTTCTTTGACAAACTTGGCATCCAGATCCTTGTCCCCGGTAACAAACGGTACATTCATCAGAGAACGGTCTTTTTTCTCTACTGTACCCTTAAACATCTCGCTGCTGTCCAGGAAATCGTACAGAATAGCAGCTTTCTTTTCGTTGCGCTCTTTCATTGCTTCCAGGCCGCCCATCTTTTTGAGCCATTTGAATACCTTGCCGCACACATAGATGCACCAGCAGTTCGGGGTATTGTAGAGAGAATCTGCATCCGCATGGGTCTTGTATTTCATCATGGTCGGTGTACCTTCCAACACATCATCTGTGATCAGATCCTCACGGACAATGGCGATGACCATACCGGCAGGGCCCACATTTTTCTGTACACCGCCGTATACGATGGCAAATTTGGATACATCCAGGGGCTCAGACAGGAAGCAGGAAGAAACATCGGCTACCAGATCCTTGCCTTTTGTATTGGGCAGTTCTTTGTATACAGTACCGTAGATGGTATTGTTCATACAGATATATACGTAATCAGCGTCATCATCGATGGGCAGATCGGAACAATCCGGAATATAAGAAAATGTCTTATCTTCAGAAGAAGCAATCTTTACAGCCTTGCCGTATTTGGCAGCCTCCTGATAAGCTTTCTTTGCCCACTGACCGGTAACGATGTAGTCAGCAACTTTATTTTTCATCAGATTCATGGGAATCATGGCAAACTGCAGGGATGCGCCGCCCTGAAGGAACAGTACTTTATAATTATCCGGAATATGCATCAGATCGCGCAGATCTGCTTCCGCTTCTTTGATGATATCGTCGAATACTTTTGAGCGGTGACTCATCTCCATAACGGACTGTCCACTGCCGTTATAATCAAAAATCTCCTCCTGAATCTCTTTCAACACTTCCTCGGGCAGTACCGCGGGACCGGCCGAAAAATTGTACACTCTGCTCATTTTTTCATATCCTCCTCAATCTTATGTGATATCTTTAATCTTATCTGATACCTTTGTGCTGTAAAACGAATCCTCATATCGTATTTTCATTCTGTTATAGATTTTAACGCTTTACTGTAACACATGATTTAGATTGTAAAACTTTTAACAGGGAAATGCAAGATTCTTCGCAAGAAAATACCGTCTTCTTTTTAAGAAAATATATGATTTCGTCAAAAAAATCATCTGATTTTATTGTCTTAAGCAAAAAAACAGTTCAAAAAATCCTTTTCTCTTATTTAGCACGAAAAAAATCTGCTCCGAAACAGATTCGGAGCAGAAACAATATCTCATTATTTTTCTTTATTTTTCAGATCTTCTGCGTCAAAAGCATCTGCAATGGAAGCTCCTGCCGGTACCATCGGGAATACCTTGTCATCCTGATCGATCACGCAGTCGATGACAACGGTAGTATTCAGTTCGACAGCTTTCTCGATAGCCGGACCTACTTCTTCTTTCTTTGTCACGCGGATACCTACTGCGCCCATGGACTCGGCAAACTTCACGAAATCTACCTTATCGTTCAGGATCGTGTTGGAGTAACGGTGATCATAGAACAGAGTCTGCCACTGGCGCACCATACCCAGTACATGGTTATTGATAACGATCTCGATCAGCGGCATGTTGTTTCTGGCTGCTGTAGCGATCTCATTCATATTCATACGGAAACATCCGTCACCGGCCACATTGACTACGACCTTATCCGGGCAGCCGAATTTGGCGCCGATGGCAGCGCCGAGACCGTAACCCATGGTTCCCAGACCGCCGGAAGTCAGCAGTGTACGCGGCTTCGTATATTTGTAATACTGGGCAGCCCACATCTGATGCTGTCCTACATCGGTAACCACGATGGCGTCACCTTTGGTCACGCGATACAGCTCTTCGATAATATAGGGACCTGTCAGAATATCCTTATCGTATTTCATCGGATATTTCTTTTCACAATCTTCTACCCATTCTACCCATTCTTTATGCTCAAGCTGCGGCATGCGGCGATTCAGTTCTCTTAAAACTACTTTTACATCACCGATCACGGCTGCGTCTACTTTAACGTTCTTATTGATCTCTGCGGGATCTACGTCGATCTGCAGAATCTTGGCATTCTTGGCAAATGTCTTGGTATTACCGGTCACACGATCGCTGAAACGGGCGCCGATGGTGATCAGAAGGTCACATTTGGTCACGGCAAAATTAGAGGTCTTGGTGCCGTGCATACCGATCATACCGGTATACAGCGGATCTGTCTCCGGAAATGCGCCATGTCCCATCAGAGATGAGGTGATGGGAGCATCCATCTTACGGACAAATTCGGTAACCTCTGCAGCAGCGTCAGACAGGATCGCACCGCCGCCTACGAAGATCATGGGCTTTTTGGCAGACTTGATCAGTTCCAGTGCCTTCTCCATGGCTTCGGAAGTGATATGATCCATATCCGGCAGTATCTCTTCCGGTTTGCAGGGATAATACTCACAGGTATTGGCAGTAACATCCTTGGTCACGTCCACCAGTACCGGGCCGGGACGGCCGCTCTTGGCGATCTTGAACGCGCGGCGGATGGTATCTGCCAGTTTATTTACATCTTTAACGATGGTGCTGTATTTGGTGATCGGTATGGTCACACCGGCGATATCTACCTCCTGGAAAGAGTCCTTGCCCAGAAGCGGTACACCTACGTTTGCGGTGATGGCCACCATGGGAATGGAATCCATAAAAGCTGTGGCAATACCGGTAACCAGATTGGTGGCTCCGGGGCCGGAAGTAGCCATGCAGACACCCACCTTACCGGTGGCGCGGGCATAGCCGTCAGCCGCATGAGCAGCTCCCTGCTCATGGGAAGTCAGCACGTGGCGGATCTCTCCGCTGTGCTTATATAATGCGTCATATACATTCAGGATGGTACCGCCCGGATAACCGAATACGGTGTCTACACCCTGCTCTTTTAAACATTCGATGATGATCTCAGAACCGTTTAACTGCATGTGTTTCTCTCCCTTATATTACTTGATCTCAAGGATAGCTCCGCGTGCGCCGCTGGTAACCATCTGTGCATATCTTGCCAGGTAACCTGTCTTAACCTTCGGCTCTCTGGGCTGCCATTTTGCTTTTCTTTCTGCCAGAACCTCGTCACTGACATCCAGCGTCATGGTTCTCTCCGGGATATTGATCTTGATGATATCTCCCTCTTCTACCAGAGCGATGGGACCGCCTACTGCTGCTTCCGGAGAAACGTGTCCGATGGAAGCACCGCGGGAAGCTCCGGAGAAACGTCCGTCTGTGATCAGGGCTACACTGGAGCCAAGACCCATTCCTGCAATAGCGGAGGTGGGATTCAACATCTCACGCATACCCGGGCCGCCTTTCGGACCTTCGTAGCGGATAACGACCACATCACCGGCAACGATCTTGCCGCCCTTGATGGCTGCGATCGCGTCTTCCTCACAGTCAAATACACGGGCCGGGCCTTCGTGTACCAGCATTTCCGGCACTACAGCGGACTGTTTTACCACACTGCCGTCGGGAGCCAGGTTGCCTTTCAGTACAGCCAAACCGCCGGTCTTTGTATAAGGATTCTCTACCGGACGGATAACTTCCGGATTGCGATTTACAGAGTTTGCGATATTTTCTCCGACTGTCTTGCCTGTACAGGTCATGCAGTCGAGATTTAACAGATCAAGCTTGGTCAGCTCTTTCATTACGGCATATACGCCGCCGGCCTCATTCAGATCCTCCATATAAGTCGGACCTGCCGGTGCCAGATGGCACAGATTCGGTGTCTTATCGCTGACACCGTTGGCAAAGCCGATCTCGAAATCGAAACCGATCTCATGTGCTATGGCCGGAAGATGCAACATACTGTTGGTAGAGCATCCCAGAGCCATATCTACGGTCAGGGCATTCATGATGGCTTCTTTTGTCATGATATCGCGGGGACGGATATTCTTTTCCAGAAGCTCCATGACCTTCATACCGGCATGCTTAGCCAGTTTGATACGCTCGGAATATACAGCGGGAATGGTTCCGTTTCCGGGGAGGCCCATACCCAGTACCTCGGTCAGACAGTTCATGCTGTTGGCGGTATACATACCGGAACAGGAACCACAGGTCGGGCACACTTTGTTTTCAAATTCACATACGTCCTCTTCTGTCATGGTGCCGGCACTGTAAGCGCCTACTGCCTCGAACATGGAAGAAAGACTTCTCTTCTGGCCTTTTACATGACCGGCCAGCATCGGTCCGCCGCTGACAAAGACGGTGGGCACATTGATACGGGCTGCTGCCATCAGAAGTCCGGGAACGTTCTTGTCGCAGTTCGGAACCATGACAAGAGCATCAAACTGATGGGCAATCGCCATAGCCTCTGTGGAATCTGCGATCAGATCACGGGTAACCAGAGAATACTTCATACCCTCATGACCCATGGCGATACCGTCACATACAGCAATCGCCGGGAAGACTCTCGGCACACCGCCGGCCAGAGCAACACCCATCTTGACGGCTTCTACGATCTTATCCAGGTTCATGTGCCCAGGAACGATCTCATTATAAGAGCTGACAATACCTACCAGAGGCTTGTCCATCTCTTCTTTTGTCAGACCCAGTGCATTAAACAGGGATCTGTGGGGAGCCTGCTGCATCCCCTTCTTTACTGCATCACTTTTCATCTCTATATTCCTCCCTTATACGGCTGCAGCGATCAGGTCGCCCATCTCAGAAGTGGATACCTTTTTGCATCCTTCGGAGAAAATATCTCCTGTTCTGTAGCCGTTTCTCAGTACTGTCTTAACCGCCTCTTCCACTGCGTCTGCTTCGCTGTCCAGATCCAGAGAATATCTGAGCAGCATGGCCGCCGACAGGATCGTAGCAATGGGATTGGCGATGTTTTTGCCCGCGATATCCGGGGCAGAGCCGCCACTGGGCTCATAGAGACCGAATTTTGTCTCGTTTAAGCTGGCGCTGGAGAGCATACCGATGGAACCGGTCACCATACTGGCCTCATCGGACAGGATATCGCCAAACATATTTTCGGTCAGGATCACGTCAAACTGTGCCGGATCTTTTACCAGCTGCATGGCGCAGTTGTCTACAAGCATATGTTCAAGAGTGACCTCAGGATAATCCTTTGCCACCTCTGTCACGACTTTTCTCCAGAGTCTGGAAGAATCCAGTACATTGGCTTTATCCACGCTGGTCACCCTTTTACGGCGTTTCATGGCAATGTCAAAACCGCGGATGGCAATCCGGCGAACCTCTTCTTCATTGTATGTAAGGATATCGACCGCTGTATCCAGGCCGTCTACTTTTTCTGTCTTATGTTCGCCGAAATACAGACCGCCGGTCAGCTCGCGCATGATCATCATGTCAAATCCCTTATCGCTGATCTCTTCTTTCAGCGGGCATGCGCCTTTGAGCTCTTCATACAGATATGCGGGACGAAGGTTGGCAAACAGTCCAAGGGATTTTCTCAGCTTCAGAAGACCGGCCTCCGGTCTTTTGGACGGTTCCAGCTTGTACCATGGAGATGTGGCGGCGTTGCCGCCGATGGATCCCATCAGTACCGCGTCACTCTTTCTGGCTGTTTCGATGGTCTCATCCGTAAGAGGCACTCCGTGTACATCAATGGATGCTCCGCCCATCAGAAGACTGGTATAATGAAAGGTGTGGCCGTATTTTTCACAGACCTTGTCGAGTACTTTTGTGGCTTCCGCTACGACCTCCGGGCCGATGCCGTCGCCGGGAATCAACGCTATATTATATTCCATGGTTGTTCACTCCTTATATCGATTGAATATCTTACGTATCTGTTTCTTATGGTCTCGTCATCAAGTGATCCGGCCTGTTCTGAACAGTTACTATCTTTGTTATAATAATGCATTTACTGCTAAAATTCAACCTAAAATATACCAGTCAGGCCTCTAAATGGCAGAAGGTCATTAACTTTTTAACAATTTTTCTTTTCAAAAATCAAGCAAATGAAAAGGCAGACCCGAAGGCCTGCCCGCATTATTCAAGATTATTCACCTTTTTCCTGCTTCTCTACCTGAGTGATCGCAGCCTTTTTCATCGGAATACGGCAGTTTCTGTTGTTGCCGAACTCAACGACTACATCCTCTTCGGTAATATCGATAACGATACCATAAAATCCGCTGGTAGTAACAACTGCGTCACCAACCTCCATGGAATTGATCATGGCAGATAATCTCTTTTGCTCTTTCTTCTGCGGACGAACCATCAGGAAATACATAATGGCAAACATAACTGCCAGCCATACGATCATCATGACCATGCTTCCGCTGCCTGAAGCGCTACCTGTAGCTAAAATCATATTTCTTTCCTCCTGTTTTACCGACAGACTGTTCTCTGCCGGAAGATACTCATATAATAATACCCAACTTATACGCATTGGGCAAGTATTTTTTCTTAACTTTATCGTATTTTTAGGAATTACTTTTTGTCGTTTTTGGCAAAACCTTCAAGTTTGGCGCGTTTATAGCTTTCAAAGCGGTCTTCGTCCAGAGCGTCGCGAATCTCTTCCATCATTGTATTGTAGAAATACAGATTATGGAGCACGCAAAGACGCATGCCAAGCATCTCCTTGGCTTTTAACAGATGACGGATGTACGCCCGGGAATAATGGCGGCACGCAGGACATCCGCAGCCTTCTTCGATAGGTCTTGAATCCAGCTCGTATTTGGCATTGAACAGATTCAGTTTACCCTGATTGGTGTACACGTGCCCGTGACGACCGTTGCGGCTGGGATATACGCAGTCAAAGAAATCCACGCCTCTTTCCACGGCTTCCAGGATATTGGCAGGCGTTCCCACGCCCATCAGATAGGTAGGTTTATCCTTAGGAAGATACGGCACCACTTCCTCGAGAATGTGATACATCTCCTCATGGGTCTCTCCTACCGCCAGACCACCTACTGCATAGCCGTCCAGCTCCATCTCACGGATAGCCTTTGCGTGGTCGATACGGATATCGGGATAGATAGCACCCTGATTGATGCCAAACAGAAGCTGCTGTTTGTTGATGGTATCCTCCAGACCATTGAGACGGGCCATTTCCGTCTTGCAGCGGGCCAGCCAGCGAGTGGTACGCTCTACGGATTTCTGCACGTATTCTCTTTCCGCCACGCTGGAAGGACACTCGTCAAAAGCCATGGCAATGGTGGATGCCAGGTTGGACTGGATCTGCATACTCTCCTCCGGTCCCATAAAGATCTTTCTGCCGTCGATATGACTGTTAAAATATACGCCTTCTTCTTTGATCTTGCGAAGCCCGGCCAGGGAGAACACCTGAAATCCGCCGGAATCGGTCAGGATGGGTCTGTCCCAGTTCATAAACTTATGCAGACCTCCCAGCTGCTTAACCACTTTATCTCCGGGACGGACATGGAGATGATAGGTGTTGGACAGTTCGACCTGGGTTTTGATCTCGTAAAGATCCTGGGTCGATACAGCGCCCTTGATGGCTGCTGACGTTCCCACGTTCATAAATACAGGAGTCTGGATGGTGCCGTGTACGGTTTTCATTTCGGCACGTTTGGCTCTGCCGCTTGTTTTCAGGATTTTATATTCCATAGTTCATTTTCCTTTTTCAATTTTCGGGCATGTTCTGCCCATATGCTACACAGTATAGTGGTCATTTCGTTTTTTTTCAATAAAAATTTCACGATCATTTTAGAATTATGCGTGGGTTTGCCAATTGTCAGCAAATCTTTTTTGTCGTATAATGTCTTAGATTATGGCTCAGCCCATAATCATAGGAAAAAAGTATCTGTTCAGTACTTTCACAGATACGAAAAAACACATAGTAATGCATGCAAAAAGGAGGATGCGAATTCGTTCGCACAAAATACTGTATGACACAAGCTACATATACACTGGGAATCGATATCGGTTCCACAACGGTTAAAATCGCCATTCTGGACGAAGCACATCAGATCCTGTTTTCTGATTATGAGCGTCACTTCGCCAATATTCAGGAAACACTGGCCGCTCTTCTGGAAAAGGCAGAGGGTATCCTGGGTGACTGTCTGCTTCGCCCGGTTATCACCGGCTCCGGTGGATTGACCCTGGCCAAGCATCTGGAAGTGCCTTTCGTGCAGGAGGTTATCGCTGTTTCCACCGCATTAAAAGAAAGAGCTCCCAAGACCGATGTGGCCATTGAGCTGGGCGGTGAGGATGCCAAGATCATTTACTTTGAAGGCGGCAATGTAGAACAGCGTATGAACGGTATCTGTGCCGGCGGTACAGGTTCTTTTATCGATCAGATGGCTTCTCTTTTACAGACAGATGCCACCGGTCTTAATGAATACGCAAAAAATTATCACGCACTGTATCCCATCGCAGCCCGCTGCGGTGTGTTTGCCAAATCGGATATTCAGCCACTGATCAACGATGGTGCCACCAAAGAGGATCTGGCTGCTTCTATTTTCCAGGCGGTGGTCAACCAGACCATCAGTGGTCTGGCCTGTGGTAAACCTATCCGCGGTCATATTGCTTTCCTGGGCGGTCCGCTGCATTTCCTGTCTGAGTTAAAGGCTGCTTTTATCCGCACGCTGAAGCTGGATGAGGAACATACCATCGTGCCGGAGAATTCTCATCTGTTCGCTGCCATCGGTTCTGCCATGAATGCCGGGGAAGCCACGGTTTCTCTGACGGCCATGAAAGAGCGCCTGCAGGCATCCGTCAAGATGGATTTTGAGGTTGCCCGTATGGATCCGCTGTTTGCCAGTCAGGAGGATTACGATGTATTCCGTTCCCGTCAGGATCAGCACAAGATCCGCACCGGTGATCTTTCCACCTATTCCGGCAACTGCTATCTGGGTATCGATGCCGGTTCCACTACGACAAAAACAGCGCTGATCGGGGAGGACGGCACTCTTTTATATTCTTTTTACGCAAATAATAACGGAAGTCCGCTGGCTACCACCATCCGTTCCATTCAGGAGATTTACAGCCTGCTTCCCGAAGATGCCCATATCGTGCATTCCTGTTCCACCGGTTACGGTGAGGCACTGATCAAATCCGCACTTCTTCTTGACGAAGGTGAGGTAGAGACCATCGCTCATTATTCCGCCGCTGCTTTCTTCCAGCCGGATGTGGACTGTATTCTTGACATTGGTGGTCAGGATATGAAATGCATCAAGATCAGAGACCATGCGGTAGACAGCGTACAGCTGAATGAAGCCTGTTCCTCCGGCTGCGGTTCGTTCATCGAGACTTTTGCCAAATCTCTGAACTACAGTGTACAGGATTTTGCCAAAGAGGCTCTTTTTGCCGAACATCCCATTGATCTGGGAACCCGCTGTACCGTATTTATGAATTCCAAGGTAAAGCAGGCCCAGAAGGAAGGCGCATCCGTAGCGGATATTTCCGCCGGTCTGGCTTATTCTGTTATCAAAAATGCTCTGTATAAGGTTATCAAGGTATCCGATGCCACAGAGCTTGGCAAAAACATCGTGGTACAGGGTGGTACCTTCTATAATGACGCTGTTCTTCGCAGTCTGGAAAAGATCGCAAACTGTCAGGTGATTCGCCCCGATATTGCCGGTATCATGGGCGCTTTTGGTGCTGCTCTGATCGCTAAGGACCGTTTTGAACCCTGCAAAGGCACTACCATGCTGTCCATCGATGAAATCAACGCGCTGGAATATTCCACAAGCATGACCCACTGTCACGGCTGTACCAACCAGTGCCGTCTGACCATCAACCATTTCAGCGGCGGACGTAAGTTTATCAGCGGCAACCGCTGTGAGAAAGGCATCGGCAAACAGAAAAACAAGGATAATGTACCGAACCTTTTTGAATACAAATACAAAAAGATCTTCGACTACAGCCCGCTTCCGGAGGATGAGGCTCCCCGCGGCACCGTGGGTATCCCCCGTGTTCTGAACATGTTTGAGAACTATCCGTTCTGGTTTACTTTCTTTACCAAACTGGGGTACCGCGTGATTTTATCTCCTGATTCCACCCGTAAGATTTACGAAATGGGTATTGAATCCATTCCCAGCGAATCGGAATGCTATCCGGCCAAACTGGCCCATGGCCATATCAGCTGGCTGATCAAACAGGGTATCAAGTTTATCTTCTATCCCTGTATTCCCTATGAGCGTGAGGAATTTGAGGGTGCTGTCAACCATTACAACTGCCCCATCGTTACTTCTTATGCCGAGAATATCAAAAACAACGTGGAAGAGCTCAGAGATGAGAGCATCCGCTTTAAAAATCCATTCTTTGCGTTTACCAACGAAAAGGTGCTGACGGACGGTCTGATTGCTGCTTTCCCGGAAATCTCCGCAGAAGAGATCACTGCTGCTGCCCACGCCGGCTGGGAAGAACTGACTGACATGCGTGAAGATATCCGTCGTAAAGGCGAAGAGACCCTGCAGTGGATGAAGGATAACCACCGCCGCGGTATCGTTCTGGCCGGTCGTCCCTACCATGTGGATCCGGAGATCCATCACGGTATCCCGGATATGATCAACTCCTACGGTCTCGCCGTACTGACAGAAGACTCTGTCTCCCACTTAAATCCGCTGGAGCGTCCCATCCGTGTCAATGACCAGTGGATGTACCATACACGATTGTATGCAGCGGCTAACTTTGTCAAGACCCGTGATGATCTGGACCTGATCCAGCTGAATTCCTTCGGCTGTGGCCTGGATGCGGTTACCACCGATGAAGTATATGAGATTCTGGCAAAAAGCGGTAAGATCTATACCTGCCTGAAGATTGATGAGGTGAATAATCTGGGCGCTGCCCGTATCCGTGTACGTTCTCTTCTTGCTGCCATCCGTGTGCGTGAAAAAGAGAATAAAGAGCGTGATATTCAGCCTTCCGCGATCAACAAAGTGGTATTTACCAAAGAAATGCGAAAAACCTACACAATCCTGTGTCCGCAGATGTCACCGATCCACTTCAACATCATGCAGCCGGCATTTAATGCCGCCGGTTACAAGCTGGAAGTGCTGCCGAATGACAATAAGGATGCCGTGGATGTTGGTCTGAAATATGTAAACAACGATGCCTGCTACCCGTCCCTGATGGTAGTCGGACAGATCATGCAGGCTTTGCTTTCCGGCAAATATGATCTGGATCATGTGGCTGTCATTATGTCCCAGACAGGCGGCGGCTGCCGTGCTTCTAACTATATTGCGTTTATCCGCCGTGCTCTGGCCAAGGCGGATATGGCCCAGGTACCGGTTATCTCCATCAACCTGTCTGGTCTGGAGAGCAATCCCGGATTTAAAATCACGCCGGAGCTGGCGATCCGTATCGCCTATGCCGCAGAATTCGGTGATATCCTGATGCGCTGTCTGTACCGTATGCGTCCGTACGAACTGAAAAAGGGAAGCGCCGACAAGCTGCATCGGAAATGGGAAAAAATCTGTACCGATTTTGTCTCCGAGAAACGTCCTTCTCATACAAAATTCAAACAGATCTGCCGTACGATGATCCGTGATTTTGACCATCTGCCCATCGATGAAGATATGAAGAAACCGAGAGTCGGTATTGTAGGTGAGATTCTGGTCAAATTCCTGCCGGCCGCCAACAACCACCTGGCTGAACTTCTGGAAAAAGAAGGGGCTGAGGCAGTTGTACCGGATCTTATCGACTTTATGGCCTACAGCTTCTATAATCTGAATTTCAAGGTACAGTATCTTGGTTCCAAGAAATCATCTGCGCTTATGGCTAATGCGGGTATCGGGCTGATCAACTGGCTAAGAAGCGCGGCAGTTAAGGAGTTTGAAAAGAGTAAGCATTTTGATCCGCCGGCAAACATCAAGGATCTGGCCGCATATGCCAAACCTATCGTTTCCATGGGTAATCAGACCGGTGAAGGATGGTTCCTGACCGGTGAAATGATGGAGCTGATCCACGGCGGTGCCAAAAATATCGTGTGTATCCAGCCCTTCGCCTGCCTGCCCAACCATATCGTAGGTAAAGGCGTTATCAAAGAGATTCGCCATCGCTATCCTGATGCCAACATCGTGGCCGTTGACTACGATCCCGGCGCCAGCGAAGTAAACCAGCTGAACCGTATCAAGCTGATGCTGTCTACGGCGATGAAGAATCTGGAGAATGAGTAATAGGCAAAACGCTCACTTTTTTCTACAGGATATTCATTTTTTGTTTAAAATAACATAGAATCCATAAGGACAGATTCAAAACTTATCTTATTAAGATGTAAAAAAACAGGATTTATCAGCACTGGTTGTCTGATAGATCCTGTTTTTTTACATAAAGATCAGCACATTTTATTGTTTTCTTTTATCTCCAAATATGTTGTCTTTTTGAATGACTCTTTGGACTTTTTGACTTGTAGTTTACCAATATATCCAATTCATCGCTCTTTTTTCTATATTTTGGATGTATTTCAGTTTCCTAGCACTCTACACCATATTCTTCCCGCACAAACTTCTTAAATGCCGGAATGGATCGTTTCACCTTGTCTGTATCAATACCTGTCTCTTATACAAATCTCCGAGCCCACGAGACCGTACTAGATCTCGTAT
>CALZOU010000056.1 GCA_945827805.1 uncultured Lachnospiraceae bacterium | reverse complement strand
TTATGCTCGAATCGACAATTTTTTTTGAGTAATAGTTGACACATGGAGGAAAAACAACCCTTCTGAATATCATCGGCTGCATGGATGTTCCTACGTCCGGTACATATATTTTTGACGAGATGGATCTTAGCCATGAAAAAGAGAAAAATCTGTCGGCTATCCGTGGCAAGAGAATCGCTTTCGTATTCCAGCACTTTGCTCTTATCGATGAATATACCGTGTTTGAAAATGTAGAGGTGCCCTTACTGAAGCAGGCACTGTCAAAAGCGGAACGCAAAAAGAAGGTGACATCCGCATTAAAAACCGTTGGCATTGCAGAGTTGTCAGGGAAAAAGCCAACGCATATCTCCGGCGGACAGAAACAGCGTGTGGCCATTGCGAGAGCAATAGCTTGTGGCGCAGAAGTGATCCTTGCGGATGAGCCCACCGGAGCACTGGACAGCAAGACCAGTAAGGAGATCATGGGTATTTTTTCAGATTTAAACGCTACAGGAAAAACCGTGATTCTTATTACCTATGACAGGCAAATTGCTTCTTATGCAAAACGCCTGATCACTATTCAGGATGGGAGGATTTTGAGCGATGAGAAAATGTAAAACTGTTGCAGTGATTTTAGCGGCATTCTTTCTAATGTTTTTACTTTCTGCCTGCTCCGGAAAGAATGCGGAATATGAAGTTGTGGAAGGATTTGAACGCCATTTTATCCCGGAAGAATATGACAGTGAATACAGCAGAATTTCAGAAGTGTTTACCCTTAATGAAGGTACAGACTATCAGTTTCAGCTTGACGCCAAATGTGAAATTGGCACAATGAAGATCAGTATACTGTATGAGGGTGCGGACGAAAAGATATATTCGATCGATCCGGAAACATCTTGTAATGAAATACTGACGATTCCGGCCGACTCCGTCAATGAAGTGACAATTGATGTTTCCATTGAGCCGGACACAAAGGGAGATGTTATCGGGAGTTTAAGTGCATGCAATGATTGAAGTATATAAAAAATATAATCAATATAATAATCTATTGAATGGTTTTTATTTTTATGATATAATCCATACAAAAGCATCGTTTCTCTTCTATTGCGCTTTTAAGCGTGTCTAATTCATTTCTAAATATCTAAAAAGGAATCCATGCTTTTCCAATCACATTTACAGCAGGAATCCTTGAAGATATTAATTGGACAATACGTTCTTTCAGGGATTCCCATCCAAGAAAGGAGAATCCCATGAAAGAAAACCGGGAGTACAAAAGCGATGTATTCTCTATGCTGATGGAGGACAAAGCTAATGCATTGGAGGTCTACAATGCATTGAACGGATCAGCCTTTACAGATCCGGAGGTGGTAGAGATTGTTCAGTTGGAGAAAGGGGTGTCTCTTTCCATAAGGAATGACGCGTCGTACATCATTGATATGAACTTTTGTCTCTATGAACACCAGTCTACATACAACAGGAATATGCCTCTGCGGAGCATGATCTATTTCGTAAACGCATTGGATGACTGGCTGAAAGAAAATGGGCATGATCTGTTTGGCAGAAAGCGTATCATGATACCGACACCGCATTTTGTCGTATTTTATAATGGGGTTGAAAAAAGACCGGAATATGAAGAAATGCGATTATCTCAGTCTTTCTATCATCAGATGGAAGAGCCGGAGATAGAATTGGTCTGTAAGGCCTATAATATAAATTCGCAGAACAATCAGGAACTGAAAAGAAAATCAACAGTGCTGGCTGGATACACATATTTTGTTGAGAAGGTAAGGGAAAATCAGAAGAAGAATATGAGCTTGGCAGAAGCGATCGATGCAGCAATCGAGGATTGCATACAGAATCACATACTGGAGGATTTTTTCAGGAGCAGAAAGGATGAGGTGAGAAAAATGACGCATCTGGATTATACATGGGAGAAGCGAGAAAAGCTGATTCGAAAGGAAGAATATGAAGATGGAAGGGCTGCTGGAAGAGCAGAAGGAAGAGCAGAAGGAAGAGCAGAAGGAAGAGTAAAGCTGATCTCGCTGATCATAAAGAAAGTTCAGCGAGGCAAGGATCTTCTGTTTATAGCAGACGCAGTGGAAGAACCAGTGGAGGTGATCCAGCCGATTTATGAAGCGGTAGTTGCGGCACCGGGGGCGGATGCTGAGCAGATTTATGAAAAGTTGTATTGTTAGTGAAAAAAATAAACCGCTACCCAGATGATGGTCTTCAATATGATAGTTGAGGTACCCGTCATCTGGGTATTTTTTGCATATAGGTCAGTGGACGCATATAGGTCAGGGGGCAGATCTATGTCCGGCATGGAACGGCATTCTGTACTGGAAACAGGACGGAGACCTGTCCCCTGACTGCTTCTGTTGACGGAGTATTACGGATTTGTTACAATCGTCTGTAAACGGAAAGAATACAGTGCTAGTCGGTGACGTGGTCGGCGGTTGGAAAAATGAAAAGGAGTAAACACGGATGAGTGAAAGTACGGTACAGAGGCTCTTTTCTTTTATTGAAAAAAGTCCCACCGCTTTTCATGCGGTAGATACGATGGAACAGGAGCTCAGAGCTGCCGGATACAGGCAGCTTCTGGAAAGTGATGTGTGGAAACTCGAGAAGGGCGGAAAATATTTCGTGGAGAGGGGAGGCAGTGCGCTGATCGCTTTCCGCATTCCGCAGACGGAAGGAAATGGATTTCAGATCATGGCCAGTCACTGTGATTCTCCGGTATTTAAGATCAAAGAGAATCCGGAGATGGAGGCGGAAGGCCACTATGTTCGGCTGAATGTAGAAAAGTATGGCGGCATGCTGTGTGCACCCTGGTTTGACCGTCCGCTGTCGGTGGCGGGGCGTTTGGTCATACGTACGGAAAATGGGATCGAGACCAGACTTTGCGATGCCGGACGTGATCTTCTGATGCTGCCGAGTCTGGCAATCCATATGAACCGGCAGGCAAATGATGGGACGAAATATCAGATGCAGAAGGAATTTTTGCCGTTGTACGGTGACGAGCGGGCGAAAGGTCGTTTTCTTGAACAGATGGCAGATTGTGCCGGTGTAAACATAGAGAACATTCTTTCGTATGATCTGTATGTATACAGTCGTATGCCGGGGACTGTCTGGGGTGCTGACCGGGAATATATGTCTGTCGGTCGTCTGGATGATCTACAGTGTGTGTTTGCGTCGCTGGAGGCTTTTCTGGATTCCGGCACAGGAAAAAGTATTCCGGTTCATTGTGTGTTTGATAATGAGGAGGTGGGCAGCAGTACAGCGCAGGGAGCAGCTTCCACATTCCTTCTGGATACGCTGACCCGCATTTGTGACAGCTTTGGATTGGGGATGACAGAGTATCGTCGGATGCTGGCATCCAGTTTTATGGTGTCGGCAGATAATGCCCATGCGGTGCATCCAAATTATCCGGAGAAGGCTTGTCCCACCAATCGTCCCTATATGAATCATGGGATTGTGCTCAAGTACAGTGCGAATCAGAAATACACCACGGATGCAGTTTCTGCGGCATTGTTTCGGAAGATTTGTGAGATGGCTCATGTACCGGTACAGACGTTTGTCAATCATTCGGATGTGCCGGGCGGTTCAACTCTTGGCAATATTTCCGGAACCCAGGTGGCCTTACATACGGTGGATATTGGGCTGCCTCAGCTGGCTATGCATTCTCCCTATGAGACTGCGGGGGTGGAGGATACGGATATGCTGATCCGGGCGGCCAGATTCTTTTTTGAGAGCAGTGTGAAAGAGATCGGTTCGGGCCAGTACTGTATTTTGCATGCTGACTTTGCAGCTGACTGAGAAAAGGCCAGGTCAATTCCGGTACAATGGAATTGACCTGGCTTCTGTTCGTTTTGATGAGGGTCAGTTGGGACAGAAAAAAAGCCGAAAACTCCGTTCCCATTGAAAGAATTGTTTTGCAAAATCCTCTGATATGGTAATATATATATTAGAACAGCTAGGGAGGAAGATATTCTGGTGGAGATCTGTGAGGCAGTGACAGAGAAAAAACAGGATGCGGGCAAAGTAAGGTTTAAAGTGCTGCCGGAAATTCCTGCGGCGGCCTGTATTTTTCATACGGGTTCCTACGATACGCTGCACAGGTCCTATGCGGTGTTGCTGCAGTATATTGAAGGAAACGGATATGAGATCAGCGGGAATATCAGGGAGTCTTATATTGACGGCGTGTGGAACAAGGACAGCGACGCAGAGTGGCTGACAGAGATACAGATTCCGGTGCATCGGATAGAAAATGTGAGATAGTAGATCATGACAAAGGGTGGTAATGAGTTTATGAAAAAGCAGGCGAATTGCCTGCTTTTTTAGGTTGATCAAAAAATGGATGTTCTGATTGTATATGTAAAAAGAAAGCTTGGAATACGTTGACAAACGCGGAAATAAATATATAATAAACTCATGATACACCAACTCGTGAGTTTGCAACTTGCAAAAAAGGGAGAAAACCATGTTTTATTGTCGAGAAGAAGAGCTTTCTACAATGAATCGACGTTATGAAAAAGGGCGGTTTGAATGCATTGTAATATATGGAAGGCGGCGGGTAGGAAAAACTGCGCTGATTAATGAGTTTTGCAAAGAAAAGCCCACAATATATTTTTCGGCGCTGAATGCTTCCTCGCAGGAAAATCTGGAAGCGCTCTCGAAAGCTATTTATATCAGTAAAAATCCAAACGGATCCAGTTTCCCCACATACCGAAGTTACGAGGATGCCCTGGATGAGATTACGGCTATGTCAGCGGATACACGGATGGTATTTGTTATTGATGAATATCCATATCTGGCCAAGGCTGAGAAATCATTCTCTTCGAGGCTTCAGCACATCATTGATCATAAGTGGCAGAACGGACAGCTTTATCTGATATTATGTGGGTCTTCCATGAGCTTTATGGAATACCAGGTATTAGGCTATGAGAGTCCGCTGTATGGACGGCGTACGGCGCAATTTAAAATACAGTCACTGACGTATCGTGAGATTACGGCTTTCCATCCGGATCTATCCGCGACGGATCAGGCACTTTTGTATGGCGTAACCGGTGGTATTCCGCATTATATCAATAAACTTGATGTGGAAAAAGATTTAGATGAAGCTCTTCTGGAAAATTTGTTTGATGCCTCCAGTTACCTGTTTGAAGAACCGGAGAATCTGTTGAAACAGGAACTGAGAGAACCGGCAATTTATAATTCTGTCATTGCAGCTATTGCCGGCGGAGCCAGTCGTTCTAATGAAATCTCAACAAAAATAGGACTCGAATCCGGAGTGTGCGCTAAATATCTTAAAGTTCTGTTGGATTTGGGGATTTTAAAGAAGGAAACACCGATCACTGAGAAACCCGGAAAGAAAACGATTTATGCCATAGATGACAATTTTTTCCGTTTCTGGTACCGTTTTGTTCCACGAAATATGTCTGTAATCAGTGCCGGACGTATGCGTCAGGTTTATGATCGGGCGGTAAAACAGTATTTTCCGGACTACATGGGATTGATTTTTGAAAAAATGTGTCAGGAATACTTGCTTCGGTATGCGACAGATCTCCCCGTCTTGTTAAATAATGTCGGACAGTGGTGGGGAACAGATGCGAAAACAAGAAAAGAAATACAGATTGATATTGTCGGAACTCCGGTAGAGGGAAATGAGTATTTGATTGGCTCCTGCAAATATCGGAATGAGAAGATTGGCATAGAAGAATTGGAATTGATTCGCAGATATGCTGAGGTGTTCCGTAAAGATGGAACATTTCACTATTATATCTTTTCAAAAGGGGGATTTACACCGGCACTCAGGGATGCGTCAGACAGAGGAGAGGTTACACTTTTGACGTTGGAGGATTTATATAAATAGTGTAAATAAGGAGGATTCACCATGGAAACCATGTATTTTGTTGTAGAAAGTATTGATGGCGATTATGCTAATCTGCGAAGAACGGATAACGAATCCGGGAATACCCGGGTGGTGGCGCGGGCGCTTCTGCCGATGGAAATCAGGGAAGGCACAAAGCTGAAGTGGGAAATGCTGCAGTATGATATCGCAGACTGAAGAGCCTCCGTTTAAGAAACAAAAACGCAAAGCGCAGTTGATAAGGCGGATTCATATCAAACAGACAGAAAATGTGTTGCTGAGGGAGTCGTAAGAAATGAATCTGTGAAAGGAGGGCATTATGCGTCTGATACAACAAATAAGAGAAAAAAACTCAGAGATAAACGCTGGAAAGGATATCCTGGCCGGGATCATCGTGGCTCTGGTATCCATTCCCATATCCATGGGCTATGCCCAGATCGCAGGACTCCCGGTGGTGTATGGACTGTATGGTTCACTGCTTCCGATCCTTGTGTTTGCTTTTTTGAGCACTTCGCCTCAGTTCGTGGTGGGAGTTGACGCCATGCCGGCGGTGATGGTGGGGAGCCTGTTGTCTCAGCTTGGTATTGCAGCAGAATCTCCCGAGGCTATGGAGCTTGTGCCGCTTTTGTCCTTTCTGACGGCGGCCTGGTTTGTCGTGTTTTATGTGATCAGGGCGGGGAGAGTGCTCCGTTATATTTCTACACCGGTAATGGGAGGATTTATCTCGGGAGTTGGATTTACAATCATTTTGATGCAGATCCCCAAGCTGTTTGGCGGCAGCGCCGGTGTGGGAGAGATCTTCCCTCTGCTGGGGCATCTGGCGGAGCAGCTGGAACAGTTCCATTTGCTTTCCGCTGCACTGGGATTTGGCACGGTGCTTATCCTGCTATTGTGTAAGCGATACATACCGAAAGTGCCCATGACAGTGATCCTGATGGCTGTGGGAGCAGTGCTGCAGGTCACATTTCATCTGGATCAGTATGGAGTGAAGCTGCTGCCTCAGGTGGAGTCGGGACTTCCGCATCTGGTATTTCCAAGGCTGAGTTTACTGACGCAGCATACGTCACAGCTGCTTTTGCAGTCCTTAAGTATCGCCGCGGTTGTCATGGCTCAGACGCTGCTGGCTACGGGAAACTATGCCATGCGCTACAACGATAAGGTAGACAATAATGCAGAGCTGCTGGCCTATGCGGCCATGAACGCGGCGGGAGGCGCCGTGGGCTGCTGCCCCATCAACGGTTCTGTTTCCCGAAGCGGTATTGCGGATACCTTTGGCGCCAGGTCTCAGATCATGTCTGTGGCGGCTGCAGCGACCATGCTTGTGGTGCTGCTGTTTGGAACACCGCTTTTACAGTATCTGCCGGTACCGATCCTGACCGGCATTGTGATCGTTGCACTGATCGGAATTCTGGAGATCTCGCTGTGCAAACGATTGTGGAAAACCAGCCGGAACGAATGGATTGTCTTTATTCTGTCTTTTCTCGGCGTGCTGATCTTCGGTACAGTGCCAGGTGTAGTGATCGGCTGTCTTTTGTCCTTTGCGGAGGTGGCTGTGCGTGCGGTGGCTCCGCCCACATCTTTCGTAGGCAGAATCCCGGGGCAGGGTAATTTTTATCCGCTGGACAGAAACAGCGCGGCCCGTCCCATAGAGCATGCGGTCATTTACCGGTTCAGCGGCAATCTGTTTTTTGCCAACATCGATCGTTTTCAGCAGGAAATAGAAGGGGCTATTGATGCGGATACGAAGGTAGTCGTGGTGGATGCCAGAGGTATAGGCAGTATCGATGTCACCGCAGCAGATCGTCTGGTGATCATGCATCGTAACCTGAAAAACCAGGGGATTCATCTGTATCTGACAGAGCATGACGGTTCCTTGAATGACCAGCTGAGAACCCTGGGGGCCAAGAGTCTGATCGAGGAAGGGGCTGTGCGGCGAACTATCACACTGGCACTTCAGGATGCGGGGATTGAGAAACCTTATACGCTGGTGGAAAAAAATCCTGTACTGACTGCTTCTTATTCCTCATTTCCGGAGACAGATCTGGCTCTTGCGGAGTTTGAGTGGGCCTTCGGCGCAGAAGCAGAAAACTATCTGCAGAAATTTGCCGAGGAAGCTGCCGATGAACTGGTGAAACAGCCGGAGATTCTGGAGGACAAACATCTGCATACCCATTGGGGCAGCTTAAGCCCTGTGGATGAGGATGAACTGATGGAGCATCTGGAACTGAGACTGGAGCAGATGAGCCAGAAAGGTATCATCACGCCGGAGCAGGCCAAACGGCTGGAGGAGCGGATTGAACACAGAAAAGCGCAGGCAGAAAAATATCTGCAGGAGATCGATCCCCATGTGATCGAGCGCCTGATCGAACACCGCCATCTGCTGCGTATGCGGATGAAACAGAGAAATCCGGAGGAATACGCACACATGCGGCAGCTGCAAAATGAATGGTACCTGCAGATGAAAGAAAGAGATCCGCAGCTGGCGGAAAAACTGAAGAAGTTTTATGAGGCGATAGAGTAAATCGTGGTGAAGTTTTAATTGCGCAATATTAAATGTGGCTACTGTTGACGATATTGTCATCTAAACTCTGTGTATTGGAGATACGAAGAGATACAAGGTACTTATTTCTCATTTGTCACCAATATGCATGCACAATATCCCGGCTCCGGCTGATAGCAGTAGATGGTCAGATCCTTGTCAATTTCCGGGCTGTAATCATGTAGGATTCGCTGTACACCATTTAAAGCCACATCTGCGTAAGCCACCAGCCACTTCCTGTCCCCGTTTTTGAATACTTCATAAAATGAATGATCTACCATAGCTTCTACGGGAACTCCCTCAACTACTTCCATATATTTATTGCAGTAGCGGAAGACAAAATCAATCCCATGCCCTTCTTTATCAAACACAAGCTCAATGATACAGTATGCCACCGGCATGTCATCTAAAAGGCTGCACTTTTCAAAGAGATTAAGGGGAATCGACGGCTCATCGGCCAGGCTTTGGGGCAATGCAGTTGAGGCATTCAGCCCCAGTTCCTCTCTGAGTTTTTTATGTTCACTCAAATACCTCTTTCTTCCATGGAAGGTCCTTCCGTCCATCATGGTATAGATGCCGTCATCACTAATCGAAAGAATGGCATCCCGCCGTAACAGGGTACCTCTGCAGATAGTGATATATGCATCCTCCGGTAAAAGTTCCATTACCTCATACATACGGAGCGAGGATGAAACTTCTTCTCCGGAATCCAGACAAATAACAGTATTTCTTCCATGACAATAGACAGAAAGAATGTGATCCGGTTCAATGTGATGTCTTTTGAAATAACGGTCAATGTTTTTCATTATTTATTTTCCTCACTCGGGTTCTTTGAAATATGTCTCAATCATACAATAAATCGGTATACAATGCAATACAATGTAATAAAATGCAGCGCATAGTGTAATTTATTCACGAAAAATATTGAAAAAGAAAAATAAGGATGAAAAACGAGCAAATTAAATAAAAAAAAGAAAAAAAATTGCACTTTATACGTATGAATGCTAAAATACAAAAGGATATAATCAAATGAAGCCGATGGAACACGGTGACTTTCGATAATAAACAATGGTAAACGCGTGGACTGGTTACACATTAGGACCTGAGGAGTAAATGACAAATGAAAAATAAGAAGGAATACATGATTGTATTTTATACGGTTTTGGCATTATTGCTTGATCTGTCGGGGAGAATTATGGCAGAGAAGTTAATGCTTCCCATTTGGTGTGATTCTATAGGTACTTTTCTGATGGCGTATGTTGCCGGTCCGATATGCGGTGGGGTTGTTGGTTTTACAAATAATATTATCTACTGTATCTTTGTGGAACAGCAGTCCGTCTATTGTGTGTTAGGGGCCCTTATCGGTGTGGCTGTTGGATACTTAGCTAAAAAGAAGGTTTTTGAAACACAGTTTAAAACCATAACCTTAGGAATGGGGCTTGCGGTATTTTCCACTTTTATTGCTGTAATAATCAACGTACTGTTATATGACGGAACGTGTGGAAATATCTGGGGTGATCAGGTAATGCTTCTATGTATGGACAGTGGATTCCCTAAATATATTTCTTATCTGTTGGGACAGTTTTGTGTGGAGTTTTTAGATAAACTGATTTGTGTGGAAATTGTCTTTTGGCTGATTAAAGTGATTAGAAATAAAAGAAACAATAACACAATAGGGGATAAGAAAAGAAACCCGAAAATAGCCGGTATTATTTTTGCTGCTGCAGTGACCGGTATTTTTTCTGAAAATGTTATGGTAATGGCAGGAGAACAGTCCGACGATTATGATTCCTATGTGCAAATTGAGTATGCTAACGAGGAAGGCCTTTTATCAGGGGAGGCAAATGATATTGAGCAGACAAAGGATGGTAAGCTCTGGATCGGTACATATGCAGGCTTGTTTAAATACGACGGCGGTAAGTTTACACTCTTTAATGATGTACCTTCAGTAAAAAATGTAAATTGTCTGTATGTAGATGAGGAAGGCAGACTTTGGACGGGAACCAATGATGATGGTATAACTATTTTCATAAACGAGCATGTAATGAATGTAATTGATGAAGAAAATGGTTTGCTGTCTAATTATGTAAACGACATTGTCAGTGATTCAAACGGAAATTATTACATTGGTACGACAGAAGGTATTGCACTGGTATCTTTAAGCGGTGGGGTTAAAATCACAAAAAGCTATGAACAGATAAAAAATATAATCTGCATGTCAGCGGATCAAAATGGGACTGTTGTAGGTGTGACTGACAGGGGTGAAATTTACTGGCTGAGGGATGGAGAAATTATTACTTCACCAATCAAGTTTGCAGAGAATAAGGCTTATAGATCTGCCTGTTTCACGGAAGATAACAGACTTTTACTGGGGACGACAGATAATGATGTACTTATTTATGATATGACTGCAGATACACCATATTTAATCCGGGAGTTCAGTGTAGAGGAGATAGATGGGATTAATTCGTTTTACGTTACGGACAATAATGAATTATTTATCTGTTCAGATACCGGAGTGGTTGTAGTACAGAAAGATCTTTCCTGTAAGAAGCTTAATACGAATAACTTTATGAGCTCAATTAACAATATGCTGATAGATTATCAGGGTAATCTGTGGTTTAGCTCTTCCAGGCTGGGCTTATTAGAGATGTGTAAATCTCCGTTTGTGGAGGTGCTCTCGAAAATAGGCGAAGAATCCGTCGTGAATACGACGGAAAAGTGGCAGGGACTGCTGTTTTGCGGCACAGATGACGGTTTGATTATTGTAGATGAAAACAGAGGGGAAAAAGTCGATAATGAGATAAGTGAGCTGCTTTTAAATACAGAAATCAGTTGTATAAAAGCAGACAGTCATGATAATTTATGGATTGCTACCACTGGCATGGGTGTATATAAAATCTCTGTCAAAAGTGACGGTGGATATAATATAAAGCAGTTCACGGAAGATGATGGAATTCCGGGTATGCGTTTTCATAATATCTGTGAAGCGAAGGACGGCACAATACTTATTGCAGGTGATTACGGAGCTGCGGTTCTTTCCGATGATTTCGTAGAGCAGGTATTTTCGGCGCAAAATGGTCTTGTCAATGAAAAATCCCTCTGTCTGTTAGAATATAAAAATGCTTATTATATCGGTTCCGACGGCGGGGGTATTACGAAAGTTGAGGATGGCGAAATTGTAAGGAATATCGGGAAAAAGGACGGCTTATCCTCCGATGTCATTCTTCGCATGATTTATGACCCGTCTACGGCTGGTGTTTTCATTGTGACAAGCAATGGCCTGTGTTATATGTCTTCGCATGGACAGATAAAAAGCCTTGATCAGTTTCCGTATAGTAATAATTATGATATGGTTTGTGATGAGGATGGGACATGCTGGGTTCTGGGCAGTTCAGGTATCTATGTAGCAAAAGTATCGGATCTGCTTGAGAATACAAAATGTGATTACCCTCTTGTGGATGCAAAAAGAGGTTTCCGGTCGTCATTGACCGCTAATGCATGGTTGTGCAGGGATGGAGATCAGGTATACCTTTGTTGCGATAACGGTGTGGTAAAAATAAATATGTCAAAGTATGATATGACAGCAAAGTCTTATCGTATGATTCTGGATCATGTAGAGGTAGATGGGGCAAAATATGAGATTAATCGTGCAGATACCTTCAAGCTATCCTCGCAGATGGGGAAAATAGTATTTGAACCGGAGGTGTTGAATTATTCCATGAATGATCCCTATGTCAGCTATTTTCTGGAAGGATATGATACCGGGGAAACGGTATGCCTGCTTAGTGAGCTTGGAAAAGTGGAGTATGCTGATTTGAAATCCGGTACGTATGTGTTCAGGATTTCCATACTGGATGGGATAGCGGGAAATGTGGTGGAATCAGCCAGTTACACCATTGAAAAAGAGATAGAGATGTATCAGAAGGGATGGTTCAAGTTATATGTTCTGTTGATCGCAGGCCTTGTATTGGTATGGGTGACATGGTTTATCACAAGAACCCAGACGCAGAAAACCTTACTGAAACACAAGTATGAGCTGGAATATGCCAAAAAGCAGATTCAAATGGGAAATGAAACCATTCTATCTATTGCCCGGACAGTAGACGCTAAGGACACTAATACAAGTAAACATTCCTTCCGAGTGTCGGAATATTCTGTTGCTATCGCAAGGAAGTTAGGATATTCAGAGGAAAAATGCGAAAATTTACGTCAGATGGCTTTGCTTCATGACATAGGAAAGATAGGAATCCCGGATGCAATCCTGAATAAGCCGGGGAAATTAACTGATGAAGAATATGAAATCATGAAATCCCATGTCATAAAGGGTGGAGAGATATTAAAGGACTTTACCATGATTGACAGTGTGGATGTGGGTGCGCTTTATCATCATGAAAAGTATGATGGAACCGGATATTGTCAGGGATTAAAGGGAGAGGAGATTCCTCTTGATGCGAGAATTATTGGGATTGCAGATGCCTTTGACGCAATGACGGCGAATCGCGTATACCGGAATCAATTAGATATAGATGTGGTTATTGCCGAACTGAAGCAGTTCAGTGGAATCCAGTTTGATCCTGCATTAGTTGATATTCTGCTGTCGTTGATCGAGGATGGAACTATTGATGTGACAAGCTTATATGAGAAGTCAAGGGAGGGAAGATAGAATGAGAAGAGTATATTCTCTATGTATTATTACCTCTCTCATGATGTGTCTGTTATCGTTTGGGATACATCGTATGACGAAAACAGAGGAAAAACAGATAAAAATCGGTTTCATTTTTGTCGGTGATGAGATCACACCATATACGAATAATTTGATCAAAGCGAGAGATCATGTGATAGAGGTTTACGGAGAACAGGTTGAGTGTGTTACAAAATACAATGTTACAGAGGATCAGATAGAAGGGCCTCTTAATGAACTGGTAAATGAAAAATGCGATTATATCATTGCAGCAAGCTACGGATACGGACCGACGGTGAAAGAAGTAGCTGCTAAACACCCGGAGATCCAGTTTTGTGTACCCACGGGGGATAATGCTAATGAAGAACCGGTTCTTTCCAACTATCATAACTGTTTTGGAACAGTTTATCAGGGACGATATATCTGTGGAGTGATTGCCGGTGAAAAGCTGAAGGAAATGATCAATACCGGGGTCATTACACCGGAGCAGGCAAAGATTGGCTACGTAGCAGCCTTTCCTTATGCGGAGGTGATTTCCGGTTACACCTCTTTTTATCTGGGAGTCCATTCGGTTGTTCCGGAAGCAACAATGCTTGTCAAATATACGGATACCTGGTCGAATTATTCTCTGGAGAAACAGGTGGCATTGGAACTGATCGACCAGGACTGTGTTATTATTTCCCAGCATTCGGATACCATCGGTCCTGCAACTGCCTGTGAGAATACCGACCGGGATATACCGGCTTATCATGTAGGCTATAATGAAAGTATGACAGATATTGCTCCAACCAGGTCTCTTGTCAGCTGTTCTGTGGATTATTCACATTATTTTGAACAGTCGGTCTATGCGTTGCTGCAGGGTAAGAAAATCGAGGATTGTATTGACGGTAAGGTTTATGGTCAGGATTCCATGGCAGGAATCGAAAAGAACTGGGTTCGTATTCTGGATATTAACCATACAATCTTGCCGGAAAATATCAATGAAGTAGTGGATACTACGGTTCAAAAGCTGAAAAACGGAGATATTCAGGTGTTTTCCGGAGCTTTTACCGGTGTCAATCCCTATGACGAAAATGACAGGATTGATTTAAGCACACCATTTATCTGTCTCTTATACACATCTCCGAGCCCACGAGACCGTACTAGATCTC
>CALZOU010000055.1 GCA_945827805.1 uncultured Lachnospiraceae bacterium | reverse complement strand
AGGAGTATCGTCGGCAGCGTCAGATGTGTATAAGAGACAGAGCCAGCACAGCGCACAGGCAGGCTGAGGATGTGGCTCCCTTTTTGATCCGCTGATAATTGCCTGCACCTGCATTTTGTCCCACAAAGGTTGTCATGGCCTGTCCGATGGCTACAAGCGGCAGATAAATAAAACATTCGATTCTGAAATATGCCGCAAATGCCGCAATCGTGTCCTCCCCATAAGAGTTGATGTAGCTTTGCACGATGATATTGGATAAGGTAACTACAATTGCCTGCACAGCCACCGGAACACTTAAGACCATAATCTTTCTCAGTATCCTGCCATCCGGCATTTTCCAGTTTCCTGCAACACAAACACCATCTTTTCCGCAAAACAAAGTGATCAGTATCAGAGTCGAACTGATGCCCTGACAGATCAGGGTCGCAAGTGCCGCGCCAAAGACACCCCATTGAAAAACGGAGACAAATACAAAGTCCGCACAAACATTGGCACATCCCCCGGCTACCAGAATCAAAAAAGGTGTTTTCGAGTTGCCGTATCCCCGCAATACACTGCTTCCCATATTATAGATGACCATAAAAGGCATACTGCAAAGATATGTTCTAAGGTAGACCAGTGCTTCCGGAAGAATCGTCTCCGGTGTCTGCATCAGGCGCAGCACAGGTTTTGCTGCCGCCAGTCCAATCACTGAAAGAAGTATACCGGTCACAATACTGATGATCACGGCAGTCTGTGAAACATACTTCGCATAGTCGGGTTTATCTTCACCGACAGCCCTTGCCACCAGAATATTGACCCCCACCGACAAACCGGTACAAACGCCGATCAGACACGTAAATATCAGACCACTGGCACCGACAGCTGCAGCAGCTGTTTTACCGGCACAATTACTGACAAACAGTAGATCTGCCGTATTATACAGCTGCTGCACAATACTGCTGCCTAAGAGTGGGAGCGCAAAGATAACAATGGAAAACAGGATTTTTCCATTAAGCATAGAATTTTCTTTTTTCATGCATGATCCTACTTTAAAAATCATAAATGAGTCTGAGAGACTCCGCAATATCAATTCACTTTTCTTCTTTCAGACGCTGCCTCAAAAGAATACGCGTCTGTCAGTTTTCTCAGATCCTCCATCGACGCATTCGGATTGTATACCTTACACGCGGACTGAAGATCATTGTAATTATATGCATTTACATATATTCCGGACGCTAAGGAATATTTTTCTATATATTCATTCAGAGAGGAGGCTTCCCAGAAGCCCTGCTGCAGAGAAAATGCTTTTCCGTTGTCTCTGAATTCATCTGCATACCCGCAGACGGCATTATACATAGCCACAAAAGATGGTCCGATGATCGAACTGTATTTTCCGGCCAGATAACTCAGTCTTCCATTAATAAATCCAAACTGATTCTCTTCTGTAAAACTGTCGATCATTCCGAAATCCGTATGGACCGTTTCACATTCTTCCGGGAAATTTCCGGCAGCCATAACGGCCATAGCCGCCGAATAGCTTCCGGATTTCAGGCTTGAAACCGCCTGCTGATAATGCTCACTCACGTTCATGTAGCCCGGACAGATACAAACTGTCAGATCACCGGCCTGAAGGATCGTCGGTTCTGCGCTTTCGGCAATCTCCTGGCTGGTTTGCGCAAATTTTACGCCGTAATCCTCCTGAAGCTTATCCAGGACTCCCTCCGTACGAAGCCGATGCATTTCATTGCCCATATAGGCTCCGCCGCTCAACACGAAATAAGCATTGTTCGCTGTTTTATGACTGAAGCTGCCGGCGAGTTTTTTACCCGCTTCATATTCCATCTCATTTCCCGGACCGATGACACCTACAAAATGCGTATTATCCGAAACTTTATGAAAATCTTCATCGGAGATCGTTCCGGAAGCCATCATATAGTAAATATCATTCTCTGAGCAATAATTGACGGCCTCCTCAAGATCATATGTGACAAAAGATAATATACCTTCTACTCCTGCATCCTTCATGGCATGCAGCTCCTCAGTCTCCTCTTCGAGGCTTGTCACCTCATCTGTGTATAAAAATTCCACCCCCGGGAAACACTGGGAAATATAGTTCTGAAGATAATTTCGAAATCCTGCCACCTCCGCATCAGAAAAGTCGTATGTCACCACACCGATCAAATGCTGCTGTACCCCATCTGCGGACACATTTTCATCTTCAGCAACTTCGGAAACGTGAGTTTCCTCCGAACCCCTTCCACAGCCTGCCAATATGCAGATTGCCGCTGTCAGGCTCAATATGCCGGTTATTATTTTCCTGATCATTTTTCCATTCCTCCGATCTGCTGACAGAAATGGCAGGCAACTTTGTGCCCGGGATAGATCTCTTTCAGCAACGGACGATCTGTTTTGCATTTTTCCCGACAATACTCACAGCGGTTCTGAAACGGGCATCCCGGGGGAACATCCAGAGGACTGGGAACCTCGCCTTCGATGCTTTCGATCTTTTTTGAAAAATCCATGTTGATATCAAATACCGATTTCATCAGCGCCTGCGTGTACGGATGGCCTGCCTTTTGCGGAAGATCCTCTGCCGGCATCAGTTCTACGATATTTCCCAGGTACATGACGGCGATCTGATGTGCCACAGACCGTACCAGGCCGATATCATGACAGATAAATCCTATGGCAATATTCTTCTCTTTCTGAAGCTTAAGGATCAGTTCAATGATATTTTTCTGCACAGAAACGTCAAGCGCGCTTGTCGCTTCATCCATGATGATGACTTCCGGATCAAGTACGATCGCTCTCGCGATCGCCACGCGCTGTCTTTGTCCGCCGCTCATATTGTGAGGATAACGGTCCGCAAAATCCTCCGGCAGATCCACCATTTCCAGGTATTTTCTGGCAACGGCATCTTTCTCAGACGGCCGGATCTTCTTAAAGTTTAACAGCGGCTCGCATATAATATCCCGTATCTTCATCTTCGGATTAAAAGAATTGGTCGGATCCTGAAATACCATTTGGATATGCTGTCGATGAAGCCTTAATTCTTCCCCTTTAAGTTTCGTTATATCTTTTCCGTTAAATAAGATTTCTCCCTCAGTCGGTTTGTCGAGAGATACCAGAAATCGCATGAATGTACTTTTTCCGCATCCCGATTCTCCCACAAGCCCCAGAGTTTTTCCCCTGTATAACTGCAGGTTAATATCATTGCATGCCGTAAGCTCCTTTCCTCCTGCCGCAGGAAACCTTCTGGTAATATGTCTGGCATCAATGATCAGATCTTTTTCATCAAACATATCTCATACCTCCCAGAGATGGCACTGCATCCAACAATTGTCTTGTATACTCCGTTTTTGCATGCTTTAACAGCCGCTCACGGTCTCCGCACTCTACGATCTCACCATGCTTCATGACGATGATCTTGTCGGCCATATACGCTGCCACACCGAGATTGTGCGTAACTACGATCATACTCGTATCGTATTCATCCCGCAGTTCCATAAACTGGCGCACGATCTGTGCCTGTGTTGTTACATCCAGGGCAGAAGTCGGCTCATCTGCAAGCAAAAGATCCGGCTGGTATGTCATACCCATGGCAATACCTACACGCTGGCGCATTCCGCCGGAAAGCTGAAACGGGTAACTTTTCATGATGTTATCTCCGTTCGGCAGTCTCATACGTTCCAGCATCTCAACACCTTTTGCCCATGCGTCATTTTTGGAAATATTTTCATGGGTTCGGATATATTCAACGAATACTTTACCTATCGTTCTGGTGGGATTCATCATCGCCCCGGAATCCTGAAAGATCATGGAAATCTCTTTCCCTCTCAGCTGATTCCACTGTTCTTTGGACAAATTCAGGACCGACTTATCCTGATACAGAATATCTCCCGCCGTCACTTTACCTCCGCCCGCAAGCAGTCCCAAGACCGCACGGATCACGGTGGTTTTTCCGGAACCGGACTCGCCGACTATGGCACAGATTTCTCCCTTTCCCAGTGACAGATTGCAATCCTTTACGGTCAAGCGGTTGCCATAAGAAATATCTACATGCTGTACATCCAATAATGCCACAACTCACTCCCCCTTTACTCGTTTTTCGGATCCAATATGTCACGCAGGCTGTCACCCAGCATGTTAAACACTACTACGGTAATAAAAATAGCCAGACCGGGATAGATCATAAGCCACGGCGCAGACTGCATATAGGCACGTCCCTCACTCAGCATCAGTCCCCATTCGGCCGCAGGAGCTGTAGCTCCCATACCCAAAAAGGACAAAGCTGCCAGTTCAAGCATCATGCTTCCGATATCTGTAGCCGCCGTAATAACGATCGTCGGCAATGTATTGGGGAGCATATACCGCATAAGAATATAGGGTGTTTTTGATCCTGTGACTATTGCCGCAGCTACGTAATCGCGGTTGCGGATCTTCATGACCAGCGAACGGGCAAGACGCGCGTACTTCGGCCAGGTAACGATACTGATGGCAATAACGGCATTACGGATACTCGCTCCAAGAATGCCGGCAACTGCCATGGCAAGTACCAGACCCGGGAACGCGATCATCATATCGGCAATACGCATGATCACAGCATCCACTGCGCCCCCGAAATACCCGCAAAGGATACCCAGAAACGTTCCCACGATTGCCACGATAATAACTACCGAAAAAGAGGCTGAGAGGGATATTCTGGCGCCATAGATCACACGGGCAAAAATATCACGTCCCATCTTATCCGTACCGAAAATATGCCCGTCACCCGGTGGTAAGATCGCCTTGGCAAGGTCGCCTTCCGTCGGATCAATTCCGCCGGAAAAAACCGGCGCAAAAACTGCCACAATAAAAATCAGAATGGCGAAAAAACCAAAAATGAGAAAGGTCTTGTTTTTCAAAAATACGTTTTTCTTCTTCATGCCGGTCACCCCTTTATTCTCATTCTCGGGTCAACATAATGATAAGACATATCTACGATCAGGTTGATCACCATATAAATCAGTGCCACCCAGAGAACATAGCCCTGGATCAGATTGTAATCGCAGGAGGTGATGGCCGAAACCGCAAGGCTTCCCAATCCCGGGTAAGAAAAGATTACCTCCACAACCGACGTACCTCCCAGTAAAGACCCGATGGAAAGACCCAGCATGGTAATGAGAGGAAGCAATGAATTAGGGAACACATTGCACCATATGATCTTCCATCCCTTTACACCGCGGGCCTTCGCGCCGATCACATAGTCCTGATTTAATTCCTCCAATACCGCCGTTCTCACCTGACGGCTGTATTTTGACGCCATCGCGATCGCCAGTGTCAAAGATGGCAGTACCATGCTCTTGAAATCTCCGCTGGATGATACTACCGGAAACCAGGTGTGTCTGACACAGAAATACAGCATCAAAAGAAGACCCACCCAGAAATTCGGAAGGGAAACACCAAGAAAGGTTAACCCTCTGACAATATAATCAGCGACAGAATCCTTGTATACCGCAGACAATGTTCCCAGCGGTACCGCAATCAGAAGCATTAAGATCATGGAAAAAATCGTCAGTTTCAGTGTCGGCCATAAACGGGCCAGCAAAAGAGCCGTTACCGGTTTGTTCAGGGAATAGGATGTTCCAAAATCTCCCTGCAGGCAATTGCCCAGCCAGCGGAAGTATTGTACAAAAAACGGATCATTTAATCCCATCTGATCCCGCAGATCCCGGATCAGTTCTTCCGTCGGCATAACTCCTGTTGCCGACAGCATATTTCGCACCGGATCACCGGGCGAAATATACGTCAGTAAGAAAGTAAAAAAACTGATACCGATCAGAACAACCACCATCTGCAGCAATCTTGATAAAAGTTGCTTTTTTTTCACCTTTTCTCTCCTTTATGTTTCGCAAAGGATTACTTTCAGTCTGCAGGTATTATTTCAGTAGATAACCAGTAATAATCTGCAGTATGAATGTGTGCGTAAGCCACATTTTTGGAATAGATCATGGAACTGTTATAGTAACCGTCAACCAATACAGCTGCATCATCAATAAGTACCTGCTGCATTCTGGTAATCAGCTCTCTACGTTTGTCTCCATCCATCTCTTCCAGCAGCTGCTCATATAATTTATCATATTCTGCATTTTCATATGCGCAGTAATCGGAATCGCATTTACTGTACCAGTTTGCAAGATAGTCGATGGGATCCCCGGTGGCCACCGTTGTCCAGTTGTTCTGGTTCAGGTCGTATTCTCCCGCTACAAGAGAGGTCCACTGATCATCGGAGCTTCCGTATTTTGCCGTAGTCCCTATACCTACCTTGGCCAGATACTGGGACTGTGCATCCGCAAAATCATTCAGAAGTCTGTTTTCATAAGATACAACTGTCAGATTGATATTTTTTCCATCCAGTTCACGTATGCCATCTCCATCTGTATCGACAATGCCGGCGTCATCCATAAGTTTCATAGCCGCTTCAGGATCATACTCGTATGGATTCTGCAGAGTATCGTAACCGTAATCCAGAGAAGACGGAAGAACGGAGTAGCCCGGAGTATATAATCCACCGATTGTATTAGACTGACAGATTGTTTTATAATCAATAGCCATCAGCATTGCCTTTCTCAAAGTATCGTTTCCCAGAACACCGGCCTGATTGATCCAGGCAAAACCGGTACGAACACCCGAGGCAATATCTACTGTAAAGTTTTCATCATTCTGAAGTTTCTGAATATCTGAAACATTCGTAATATTTTCTACCAGATCCACCTGACCGTTCTGCAATGCCATAGCTTTTGCTGAAGCGTCACCCATATACAGAAGCTCTACTTTATCATATGGTACATCTTCACGGTAATTAGTATTTTTCAGCAGATCATATCCTACCTGCTCTTTGAAAGAATCTACCATGTATGGTCCGGTACCGATAACTCCGTTATCCCAATCCTTTATATCTTCCACATCTACGATCGCCATAACCGGATGAGCCAGATTTCCGGTAAGATCAATATATGCTGTATTTGTTTTAATCGTAATTGTATTTGCGGCATCATCCGCAACTACTTCCGCCTCATATTCCAAAAATTTTTCCGGTGTGGATGATCCGTTGGGTCCCTCAGCTCTCACTCGATCCAAAGATGCTTTAACCTTACTTGCCGTCATCTCACATCCGTCGGAAAACTTTATTCCGTCTTTTAATTTGATGGTCCATGTCTTGTGATCATCGCTCACTTCGTACGATTCTGCAAGCCAGGGAACAACGTTCATATTATCATCAAATTTGAACAAAGCTTCTGTAATGCCATATCGCATCGCATTCCATGCGCAATTTATCTGTGCTGCCGGATCGATCAATCCGTCTGAGTACATCTGACAGCCAAATTTTAATACTTTTTCTCCTTCGGCTGCCTGCTCACTGCCGGAAGCTGTTCCTTCTGATGGTGCCTTGCTCTCACCGCATCCTGACAGTGCTGCGGCGGCCACCGTCACAGCAAGTCCCAAAGTCATCATTTTTTTCATCTTCTGTTTCATCCTTATCTGACTCCTTTCCTGATATCATAATCATCTGTTTCACAATTGAAGTTATCGTTTGTTATCCTTCATCCAAATGATCTCTTATGTCATTTTGATATTTCGGCAACAAAAAAGACACCGATGAATCTTATACGGTGTCCCTGAAATCCCCTATGCCATTCCAACACATCAAAAAACCAGAATGAATGTTCCTTCTGGTCAAACATGGTCTGTCTTTTGCATGAGTGTTCCCATCTACCGTAAGAACTTTTCACGAGAATATAAGCAGGTCTCCTGACTCAGGTTCATCATTAACTGCGCCTTCCCAAAGTACATCGCCTTCAGTGACATCCTGCAGTTAACTCGCCCACACAGTGACGGGATCGTACCGGATTTGCACCGGTTTCCCTTTGAATCCATCGCTGGAACTTATATCTGCGGCAAAACAAATAAATTATGAAATATAAGGATACATATTGTGTACCCTATTGACATCCCTATTATATCGGCTGCCTCAAATCATGTCTACCGTTTTTGGCATATCTGGATATTCCATTTCGTTATGCCTTTAGCATATAAAAGAGGCGATGCCAAAGACATCACCTCTTTCGATAACATATTCTTGGTATCTGTTCAGTACATTCACAGATACAGTTCTTTATACTATTCAGGACTCTTTTTACTGAATATCAAGATCAGCTGTAACCTGGTAATAGTCACAGGCATGAGATGTATAATTGGATACATTGGCTCTGGAAATCATACTCATTTTCAGGAAGGAACAATATACAAATGCGTGATCGTCCAGCACAGTCTGCTGCATCTCAATGGCCAGCTCAGCTCTCTGGTCAGGATCAAATGTCTGGCTCATCTTTGCCTCCAGCTCGTCCAGCTTTGCACTGTTGTATTTTCCCTGATTCTTTGTTGCATCCGAAGTGGCAAATACGGTAAACCAGTATTCCGGATCGCCTGTGGGACACTGCACATTCGCCATAGCGTACACATCCCAGGCCGTGGGTTCCTTTACAGCTTCGATATGATCTGCCGTGCAGTTAACATCTACCTCGATACCGATCTCTTTCAACGTAGCCTGCGCGGACTCTGCCAGAAGCGGAAGCTCCTGACGGCTCGGATAGGTCAGCCATTTTACGGTAAGCTTCTGACCGTCCTTTTCACGAATGCCGTCACCGTCACTGTCTGTCCATCCTGCATCCTCCAGAACCTTCTTTGCCCCCTCCGGATCATAGCTCTCAGCCGTGACTTTATCTCCGCCGAAAGCAAAACCGGACGGGAATGTACCGTTTGCGGGGTAACCGTTGCCATCCAGAAGAACTGCAACAAAGCCTTCCTTGTCAATACCCATGGCGATTGCTTTTCTGACTGCCGGATCCTTGCACACAGAAGATGCATCGAAGTTCATCTTTCCAAAGAAGCAGCGGGATGTGGCGATCTGGGATATCCGGTAATCATCATTCTGAAACAGCGGATAGCTTTCATAAGCCATGCCGTATGCCGCCTGCACTTCACCGGACAGCAGTGCATTTGCCAGCGTATTGCCGTCGGTAATGGTTCGGATGGTCAGCTCGTCGATATGAGGTGTGCCGCCCCAGTAATTCTCGTTTTTGACTAAGGTAAGATGATCATCGGTCTTCAGCTCCACCGCCACATAGGGACCCGTTCCTGCAACAATACCGTTCTCAAAACCCGCATCTACATCAATGATACATCCGTAGGGATCACCTAAGTAGTTTAACAGCGCCGGTTTCGGCTCAGAGGTTTTAATCGTAAGCACCTGGCCGTCCGCTTCCATGGAAGCGATCTTTGTGTCCTTTTGCGCACGGTCGTGTACCTCAAGTAAATGCTCCAGGCACTGCTTAACCGCCGCCGCATCCATGTCACGTCCGCTGGAGAATTTCACGCCATCTCTGAGCGTGATCTTCCAGGTCAGCTCATCCACATTTTCCCATTCACTGGCAAGCCACGGCTGGATCTCCATTTCATCCGAATATTTAATCAGAGTTTCACCCACACCGTAACGGATGCAGGCCCAGCCGGAATATGCATTATGGGGATTCACATCGTATTCTTCATTCGATGCGTTAAATGTTGTATCACCGATCACCAGAGTCTTCTTTTCCTCACTTTGCTCTGCGGCAGCTGCAGAAGCTGCTGATGTATCCGGTTTTTCAGGTCCTTCCTGCTTCTGTCCGCCGCAGCCTGTCAGCAGGCTTATACCGAGGCAGACACTCAGAGCAATTGCATACAGTTTTTTAAGCTTCATTTGTAGATTCCTTCCTTTCATCTTAATTTATATACCACACACCTCATGATCCGTATACGCATCGTATATTCTGAAACACCGGCTTCAATGCTTCACAATACACTGTCAATGAGATTTTTTGTATACTCTTCTTTCGGATGCAGTATCACCTCGTCCGGGATCCCCTCCTCCACGATCCTGCCCTGATACATAACAAGCACCCTGTCACAGAAATTCTGAACAAGTGCAATATCGTGGCAGATAAAGAGATACGAAATGTCCATTTCTTCTTTTATTTTCGTCAGAAGGTTCAATACCTCCTCCTGAACAGTCACATCGAGGGCCGATGTGGCTTCATCCAAAATCAGCACTTTTGGCTTAATAGCAAGAGCACGGGCAATAGCTGCGCGCTGACACTGGCCGCCGCTGACTTCATGGGGATAACGTTTTGCGAATTCATCCTCCAGCCCGCACAGGCTTAACAGACGAATGGCCTCTTGCATAGCTTCCTTTTTCTTCATGCCGTGATTCACCAGGCTCTCCGAAATGCCGTCTCCCAATGTCCGTCGGGGATCAAAGCTTTCCACGGGGGTCTGAAAGACCATCTGTACTTTTCTGTAAATCTCCCGCAGTGCTTTTCCCCTGACATTTGTGATATCTTCACCGTCCAGAAGGATTCTTCCTGATGTACAGTCCAGCAGTCTGGTGAGCATATTCACTACTGTTGTCTTTCCGCTCCCACTCTCGCCGATGATCGCCAGCTTTTCTCCGGGATACAGGGAAAAATTCACATCGTCTACCGCCGTATAGTCTTCCCGTCCCCGGGACTTGAAAGTTTTTGTCAGATGTTCAACCTTTACGATCGGATCCATTGCCTCACCTCCGAAGTTTTGGTACGGCAGCAAGCAGTTTCTGTGTATATGCAGACTGCGGATCAGCCAGGATCTGTGCCGTATTTCCATACTCCATGGTCTCTCCATCCTTAAGGACCAGCATACTGTCCGTCATGGCACGGATGATCCCCAGATTGTGTGTGACCAAAAGGATCGTGGTCCCAAACTTCTCTCTTATCATAAGCATTTCTTCCACGACCTGCTTCTGCACCGATACATCCAGCGCAGACGTGGGTTCATCTGCCATGAGGATCTTCGGATGCAGAAGCATGGCTGCTGCTATGCCCACACGCTGCTGCATGCCTCCGGAAAGCTCAAAGGGATAACTGTCCAGCACTCTTTTGGGATCCTGAAAGCGAAACCTGTGCAGAAGATCTCTGGCACGGTCTTCAAATTCATGCCTGTCGGTCTTTTCATGTTCTGAAACAAACTCAAACAGCTGATCGCGCACCGTCCGGATCGGACAAAACGAGCTTCCTGCCATCTGAAAAATCATACCGATCTGAGCTCCGCAGATCTTTCTCATTTCTTTAGGTGACAAATCCGGCAGATTTTTACCCTCGTACCAGATATCGCCCCGCGTAACCAGTCCCGTGCTTCCAAGAAGACCCATGGCAGCTTTGATCAGCGTTGACTTTCCGCTGCCGCTTTCTCCGACGATCCCCAGTATTTCTCCTTCATCTGCAGAAAAATTACAGTCATGTATGACACGCCGTCCATTATAACTGATATCGACATGTTCATAACGAATGATCTCTGCCATATATACTACCTCGCGTTTCTCGGATCCAGCCAGTCTCTGACTGTATCCCCCAGAAGATTGAAGATCATGACGGATACAAAAATCGCAAAACCGGGTGCCAGTGTGACCCACGGATGTGTTGCCAGAAGATTTCTCGTATCACTCAGCATGCTTCCCCATTCAGGCACCGGCGGCTTCGCGCCCAGTCCCAGAAAAGACAGGCCCGCAAGCTCCATCATCATCGTGCCGATATCCAACATGGCGGTGACAAGAACAGGGCCAAAAATATTCGGTAAAATATGCTTTATGATCAATTTCGAACTGCTGCACCCGGATAATCTGGCCGCTCTGATATAAACAGTCTCTTTCTGTGCCAGAGTCTGACTGCGGGCAACGCGGGCATATTTCGGCCAGCTTATTGCCGCCAGTGCAATGATGGCATTCTGCACGCCGCCGCCAAGCACAGCTGCAACGGCCAGGGCAAATACAAGTCCCGGAAACGCCAGAAACATATCAGAGATCCGCATGACCACGGAATCCAGCCTGCCCCCGTTCCAGGCGCACACGATACCTGCGATGGTTCCAAACACTGTGATAAATCCCACCAGCAGTAAAGTAGAATAGATGCTCGTCCTGCTTCCCGCAATGACCCGGGACAGCATATCCCGACCGTAACGGTCGGTGCCGAACAGATGCGCCAGCGAAGGGGCGGCTTTTGCATTGCCAAGATCCTGAAGATATGGATCATAAGGACACAGATATTCGCTGAAAAAAGAGCAGACGACTAACAATATTGCCAGTGTTCCGAAGATGATCAATCTTGTTTTCAAATGATTATGATGTATATTCTGTTTTCTGACTGTAGGTTCTCTCAATCTCTGGTCACCCCCAGACGGATCCGGGGATCCAGATGATGATACAAAAGATCCGTGATCAGATTGACAAGGACATAGATGATGGCCATCCACATCACATAAGCCTGGATCAGCGGATAGTCCCGCATGTTAATGGCATCCACTGCAAGTTTTCCCACACCATCCCACATGAAAATGCTTTCTATGATCGCTGTACCGCCAAGAAGACTTCCTATGGAAAGTGCCAGTAAGGTGATGATCGTCAGTAAAGATGATCTCATCACATTTTTCCAGAGAATGACACTGTCACGCACACCCCTGGCCTTTGCCCCCTGCACGTAATCCTTGTTCAGCTCCTCAAGCACCGTCGCCCGTACCTGACGCATATATTTGGCTGACATGGAGATAGCCAGAGTCAGCGTCGGCATCAGCGCACTCCTGATGTTTACGCCGGTGGAGATGACCGGTAAAAGTCCAAGCTTTATGCTCAGAATCTGCATCAGCAGCATGCCCACGAAAAAGTTTGGCATGGCATTGCCGATAAAGCTGCAGAATCGAAGCATCACATCAATGATCCTGTCATGCCGTACCGCAGCCAGTATGCCCAGCGGAACAGATATGATCACCGTCATAAGGATCGACATCGCTGCAAGCAGCAGGGTCGCTGGAAGCTTTGAGATAAAGGTCTGAAAAACCGCCTCTCCGGTAACATAGCTCTTTCCCATATCACCTCTCAAAAGACCGCCAAACCACCTCGCGTACTGCACCAGAAACGGCTGATCAAGTCCGAGCTCTGCCTTTTTTGCATCAATGATCTCCTGGGAGACTTCTGTTCCCCGTTTTGCATACATTTCATTCACCACATCGCTTCCGGCAACTCTCATCATGGCGAAAGACAAAAAGGTAATGCCGATCAGGATCGGTATCAGCTGCAGGATCCTTTTGTATACATAGTTCATATTTAATAATTACCTGATTCCCTTCAACATAAATCCGGGTGTGGAAGCATAGTTCACTTTTTCTTCTTCATCCAGTGTTTCCTGCCAGATCTCCGTATCCACGTAAAACTTTGTAAATCCGGCCTCCAGCATCATCTGAAGATCCGCCTGCGGTCTTTTTACCTTACTCAGAATAAGACTGCGGCTGATCTCCTCCATTTTGTCGGCATCCTCATAACCGTTATAATCAAAACAGCCTGCCCGCTCTACATTCTCTCTGTCCTGCTTAAACTGTTTCGCCTTTTCTTCATCATAAAGATACTCATACCATCCCGCATCAAAATTAAGCATTACACCATCTTTTTTTAATACCCTGCGCCATTCCTTATACGCCTTCTGCGGATTTTCCAGATTCCATGTCAGGTTTCGGCTGATGACTACGTCAAAAGTCTCATCGGAAAACGTCAGCTTTTGAGCATCCATCTGCATAAAACGGATGCTGTCTCGATATGCGCCGGCATTCCTTTTTGCCTCTTCCAGCATCGCCGGTGTATAATCCACCGCTGTCACTTCATAACCTCTCTTTGCCAGATTTATGGCAAAAAATCCAGGGCCGGTACCGATATCCAGTACCTTTAATCCTTTTCCCTCAGGGAATTCACGAAGTACGACCTTCATCCAGCGATTCTCGTTGTCGTCCGTTAATTGTCCGAAGGCATATGAGTCTGCCCGTTTTGTCCAGTATTTTTGAATATTCTGTAATAATGCTGACATAGTATTTCTCCATCGCATCTGTTCAGTGGCTCCAAATGTATCTGGTGGTTCCTGTTTACACAGCTGCCATACACTTGCTGTATGGCAGCGTAAGAACATGATTCAAGTGTTCTGAACAGATACTCTATTCTGTATTTTTGCTGCATTCAACATAACATGCATGACAATTCTTTCACAAGCTCCCCTGGGGGATATTTATCCATAACAAATTGTTATGAAAAAATATCCCTCCCCCCAGCTTGTGCTCTACGATAACAGCATGTACACTTTTATTATCCTCAAACAATGAAATACTCATTGACGAATTTTTCCTCATCATTTTCCTCAAAAGCCAGAGGGGACAGGTTCCGTGACTCATTGATTCAAATTGAATCAATGAGTCACGGAACCTGTCCTGTCT
>CALZOU010000054.1 GCA_945827805.1 uncultured Lachnospiraceae bacterium | reverse complement strand
CATAGCCGTTCATCTCCGGCATCATGATATCCATAAGAATAACATCAAAGGTTCCGGCAGGATAATCAGCAAAGATTTCTGTTACTTCTTTTCCATCCACAGCCCGCACTACCTGTGCGCCGGCTTCTTCCAGCTGAATGAGCGCAATTTCCGCATTCAGATCGTTATCCTCCGCCATCAGGATCCTTACACCCTTCAGATCGGCCTGCGCGACAGCGCTATTCTGCTTTTGCATGATATCTGCATCAGACAATTCCATGGGAAGCTGAACCGTAAACGTCGTACCTTTACCTTTTTTGCTTTCCACGACAATCGTACCGTTCATCATATCCACATACCGCTTCGTAATGGCCATACCCAGACCGGTACCCTTATACTGCGTTCTTGCTCCGGATTCCTCCTGAGAGAACTCATCAAAAATATGAGGCAAAAACTCCTCGCTCATGCCACATCCTGTATCAGCGACTTTAAACCATACCATGATATGTTTATCATCATTTCCGGGATGTGTTCCCATGGAAAAAACGATCGTGCCGCCGTCCGGTGTAAACTTCACCGCATTACTGAGGATATTGACAAGCACTTCACGGATGCGGACGGGATCAGCCAAAACAAAACAGTGTCCGGCCGGCTGTGGACGCTCCACACGAAACTCCAGATGCCTGTTTGTCAGAAAACCCTGCGTAATGTCCAGTACAGCCTGGGTCAGTGCGCAAAGATTAGACGGCACAGGCGTATAGGCCGCTTTTCCACTCTCAATCCGGCTGATATCCAGCACATCATTGATCAACGTCAGCAAATGTTCCGAACTGGATGCAATTTTTTCCAGACACATACCCACATTTTCGTCCGTATTCTGCTTCATCGCAATGGTGGTAAAACCAATGATCGCATTCATCGGTGTCCGGATATCATGGGACATACTGTGAAGGAATTCACTCTTCGCTTTTGCCGCTGCCTGAGAATCGTGTACCGCTGTTTCCAGCTGCTGATTTTTCTTTTCCAGCTCCTCTCTTCTCCGCCGCATATATACCGCACGCATAATCAGAAGGCCCGCCAGCATGAGGCCGACCGCAACGCCTATGGTAATACATATTACTTTTCCATGCACCTCCCAGAATCCGGGGATTTTGTTAATGATCTCCGCGTTCTCCGGCACCAGTGATTCCGGTATATCAAATCGGTCCAGCACTTTCTGATCCAGATAAAAGCCATTCGGACTCTCACTTTGCATATCAATTTCAGAAGGATCTGTACTCTCTAGCATCTGTATTGCCATCTTGCCTGCAATTTCGCCGGACGCTTTATGCAATACGATATTTCCGCCAAGCACACCATTCCCTATGCCTGCCTGTACAAAACGCAGTACCGGAACCTTTGCATACTCAGCCAACATATGACAGATCTGTTCATTTGAATAAATATGCCCCTCTGCATCCTCCGACAGAATTAGATATAAGAGAATCGTATCCTCATTGATCTCTGAAATTTTCTCAATAATCTGTTCTTTTGTCAGCAAAGATCCATTGATCACATCGAAAGTCAAGTCCGGATAATTCTCTTCCTGCGCAAAAAACTGCTGCTGTTCACCGATTCCGGTTACCGTATCGTCTACAAGAGCGACAACCTTATCCGCTTTTGGCTGAATTTTACGCGCAAAATCCAGATTGTCCTCGTATGAAAAACGCTCGATCACACCTGAGACATACGGATCCTTGCTCACTTCTCTCGCATACTCTATATTGTTTATGCCTTCAAACACTATGGGAATATCGTTAAACAATTCCTCCTGATATTTCATGGCAAACACAAGCGCCGCATCATCACCCACGATCACTGCATCATACAGACCAGCCTTCTGCTCTTTACAACGGATTCTCTCAAGAAGTTCATTCTCTGCAATCTCCTCTGAGATCATTTTTGTGTCCATAAACTCTATTTCCAGATTCACCGTATCATCCATCACAGATTGGATTCCTTCTATCTGTAATGGTACTGTAGGCCATGAATAGGAGTAAGAACTTATAAATAAAATATTATAGTTATTATCTGGGTCCGTTAGTTCTCCTGAATTCGCCAGAACAGGCAGCGAACCGCAAAACAGCACAATGCTCAAAACTGCCAGCAGTATTGTTATTCCATAACTTCTTTTTCGTCTGTACATCAGTCATCCCCACTTTACCAATAGAAACTGGTAGTATCGCAGCCGATTTTCACAGGTTTGCGCACACCAAAATAATGCGATTACGGACTCATCAGCAAGTGATCTGACTTGCCTTAATCTTTCCTCTATATATCAGTATAGTAAAAAATTTCACGAATTTCAATCATATTCTGGGAATTACCTGTTTTGTGTAGACAATTTGCAAGTATGTGATGAATCATACATACAAAAAGTAATCAGAAAGTTATCTGTCATCATCGACGATCAATGGAATCGCCATAAATAACCGTACACGCCTTTCCATTCTGTTTGGCCTCATACAGCGCGGAATCCGCAAATTCAAAAACCTGGCGATCGTCATCCTGTTCCCTCCTGTGATACACGCCTGAACATGTCTGCAGCACATACTCCGTAACCTCTTCCTTCAGCCGAAGATTGAGCTGTAAAAATTTTTCCGCCACGCTCTGAGAATCCTCGAAGGAAATCACCGCAAATTCATCGCCGCCGTATCTGAAAACATTCTGCCCGAAGATATCCGTGAGAGTATTGGCGATGCGTATCAGAGACAGATCTCCCTCCCGGTGGCCATAGGTATCATTAATGGATTTGAAATTGTCCACATCCAGCAGAGAAAAAGTAAACTCAGTGCCTTCCTCTATGAGCTGCGTCATATAATTGTCAAGAGAACGGCGGTTGGCAACCTGTGTCAGACCATCTATCCCTGCCAATTCCTCCAGGCGCTTGTCCAGCATATACTGATTGTACATGGAATGATAATTTCGAACCTCGACCGCAATCACAACCAGCAGAAAAATCAAATGGTTGATATAAAACGGCGTCCGAAGATTTACTACTCCCATAAACAGAACAAGGGCAATCATGCTCCCTGAAGATAACAGTGCGATGCCAACATACATCACAGGAGGTATAGCCAACATACTTCCCACAGCCGCCATAATCGTCATGTATGTTACGGGATATCCGCCGCTGGTCAGATCCAGTGCAGAAATAGCGGCAGACCAGAAAATCAGTACCGCACTATAGAGGTATGCATTATATGCCATAAGCTTATCGTGTTTCTCACTTTTAAGGCAGAATCGGTTTATACAAAAAGCAACGACCGTGCAGACAAACAGCAGCACATAACAGGAAAAGTACAGCTTTCTCCTTAATTCCCGAAAGTCAAAATGTACAGCTCCATAAACCATCATCATGCATTCCAGAGCTGCGATCAAAATCATAAAAGCCTCGTATCCGCGCCAGCTTCTCTTCAGATTCAATCTCAGAAGTTCTTTATTGCTCATCAATTCTCCTTTCGGACGCTCCCCGTCCACACAGACTTGCCATTGCCACACGTTTTTCTTTCATAATATCATACATCTCATCCAAAAGGAAAACATTCTTTTTATATGGTGTTTTCATCAGCCTGTTATTGACTATTTCAGAGATTCCTTCACTGCATAAAGCTGATCCGGATAATCGGACATAATACAGTCGGCTTGAATACTTAAGAGATATGCCATATCCCGTTCGTCATTGATCGTCCAGTATTGCACCGCAAGATTATTTTTATGCGCATAATTGATGACCCTTGCCGTTCCCAGATTCATTCCGTAGCTTTCCTCCATATCTCCATAGGGCAGCTGAAGAACGTCAAAGTTCGGTGAATAATCCTGTTTATTCAGCAAGGCCGCAACAAAAAACTCCGCTACTTCTTTTGCATACGCGCCACGGTACATATCCGGATATTCCCTGTCTACGTAATCAGATACCTCTCCATGAAAACTTCCGAAAATAACATGGTCCAGCATATCTCGTTCCTTTAACTCAGAATACAGAATATCCACACTCTGCATCCCCAGCTCTCCGCTGTTTTTCACCTCAATAATATAGTTAAAATCCCCATGCTGCGTCAGATAATCCAGGATATCCGAAAGACTGAGTATCCGGATTTCCTCCGGCACATCGTCACCGTGCAAATCTGCATAGGGCATCTGCCCATCGTCCGTCTCAAACTTCGCGCCCATGTTCAGTTTGCGCAATTCCTCGTAGGTTTTATCCTCTGGCCGGACATTCGTTTCTCCAAACACATACTCGCAGTCAGAAGTGCGGTCAAGCTCATCGTCATGAAGGAGCACAAGCACTCCGTCCCTGGTGATATGCAGGTCAAACTCAAAAATATCTATGTCAAACGCATCACTTTCAACGCAATTCTGAAATGCCAGAAGTGTTTCTTCCGGGAAAATACCTGCACCGCTTCTGTGTGCAGATATCTGCGTGGAGTCATAGATAAACGGATTTGTCGTCTCATACTGCTTAATTTCTGAGGGATCGGATCTGTGAAAATACATAAAAGCCCAAAGGCCAGCTGCTGCCGCAGCAATAATAACAATGCCCAGCAGAATTCTCTTTAGTATCCGTCCTATCTTCTTTGTTCTTTCCATATGTATTCTCCTTTCGGACGTGCCCTATCCTGGTTAATCACATTTCAAACACCGCGGCCCTACTACAGACACAATAGCTTATGAAAATTAAAAATTCAATTCATTTTTCTCGGCCCACTCGAAAAACAATTGTCTGTAGATATCACCACATGCCATTTCGAATTCATCATATAAATTTAATTCTCGCAGTCCTTCGATAAAAGGCTCCACATAATTATGTTTTCTAAGAATATTGAAGAGCCGTTTTCTTATTTCTTTATCTTCTACACATTCTTTTACAAAAAATCCCATGATGTCTTTATGGTTGATTTCATCATATGTAAGAAAACGGAAATTATTTTCATCCTTCAACGGCAATCTTTCATTCGGATCAAGATTCTGCATTTGAATTGCAGATACCGGCCATCCGTCAAAAGTATTGGTGTCTTTGTGATAAAAACACAGTACATTCCGATCGCTGATTTTTAACATTAATTCTATAATTGTATTCATTTTCAGTCTCCGTATTAGTTCAATTTTTGTCCAAGTCTATTTTCCACTAAGTCGATGAACTCTAGCCATTCGTGACTATGCAAAGAACTGCTTTGTCGTTTTTGCTGTTCGGTGCCGCCATTTTTCACATTAATGCCAACTGCGATAATCATTTGAAGATTATAATACTTCGTATCACGAGTAACCTAACGCGAACTTTTGGTTTGAACTATCCAGAAATTCCGGATAGTTGAATCTTTCTCAACGACTCCACATCGTATGTTTCTACATTCACCTCTGTCATCTGCAATTCTTATTCCTATTTTCACATAATACTATCCGTTGTCCATTGTCTCAACTAAATCTTATTATTTGTTTCAACTATATTCAATATCTATTCTTCACAAATTTTTCAGGAATTACTTTTTTCCGTCATTGTGTTTTTCTCCAGCATCGCATATACTAATTATATAAAATTCCACCATATAGAGGTGTTATTATTATAAAAAAAATTTAGAAGCACCTTAGAAGCAACTAAGAATAAACTAAAAAGTCTCTCCATAAAATACTATTACCACTTTCAATAAACCGTTTGACATCTCAGGTGACTTAAGGTATATTATTGTCAGTGGTTGTGCTGTGGATGCTCGAGTGGCCCACAGCCGGAGGGGCTCATGCGTGAGTCCCTTTTTTTCTAAAAAGCAATCGGAAGCGAGGTTATCTGATGGCTCAGAAATTTATGACTTACGAGCAACAATTAATTAAACTGCAATCCGACAAAGGCTTGACAATCCCTGATGCTGACTTCGCGCGAAAAACATTAGAAGAAATCAGCTACTATGCTTTGATTGGTGGATACAAAGGATTATTCCTGCATCCGGCATCAAAAAAATATAAATACGGTGTTACCTTTGACGAAATCGTTGCATTTTATCATTTTGATGAACAGCTCCGCAGTATTTTCCTAAAATACATCTTGCAGGTAGAACGCCACTTGAAATCTATGATTTCATACCATTTTACAGAAAAATACGGAGAATCACAGCATGAATATTTAGACCCAAACAATTTTGATTACGTCCATCATTCAAAACAAGTAAAGAGACTGGTGGATTCATTGATCAAGACAATTGCATCAGTTTATTACTGTTATTGCCAAATGCCGAAATGTTTGCGCCCACGGAGAACGTTTATTTGACTTCCGTACAACAGATATGATTCCAAATACCCTGTTACATAGTAAACTCAGAATTCCTTGCAAAAAGGGATTGTATCAAAACGGGAAAAAAGACCTGTTCGCAGTCTTGATTGCCCTTCGTTATCTGATTTCTGATACAGAATTTAAGACGTTCCGCAAAAATATGGCTTTTTTGATAAAAGACGTACTCAAAAAATGCCCTCATCTCACAGAAGACCGGTTACTTAAAGAAATGGGTTTTCCTAAGAATTGGGCAAAGATTACACGATACAAAAAATAAGCTGACGCTCGTATGTCGACACACAAAAATCCACTTTTCTCCGTCCGCAATGACTTCGTTCCCAATGACTTATCTCACGAAAAGCCATGAAAAACCGCTTATTTCCGTGATAATAAACAAACTGTTTCCACATGCACCGTCTGTGGAAACATATCCACGCAAACCGCTTTTTCCACCTTATATCCGCACCCGATCAGCATCTCCAAATCTCTGGCCAGACTCGTCGGCTTACAGGAAATATACACCATATGATCCACACCGTAATCAATAATCTTCTTCAGTGCCTTCGGATTGCAGCCATCTCTCGGCGGATCCAGCATGATCAGATCCGGCTTTTCCTGTATCTCATCTAACATAGCCAGCACATCGCCCGCCAAAAACTCGCAATTATTCAGCCCGTTTAAGGCCGCATTTTCTTTCGCTGCTTCTACAGCCTCAGCCACGATCTCCACACCGATCACTTTCTTTGCTATCGGTGCCAGGATCTGGGCAATCGTTCCTGTTCCACTGTATAAATCGAACACAACTTTATCTTTGGTACTTCCCATATACTCTCTGGCTGTCTCATACAACACCTCTGCCCCCAGAGAATTGGTCTGGAAGAAAGAGAAAGGTGTAATCCGAAATTTCAATCCCAAAAGTTCCTCAAAGAAATCTTCTTTTCCATACAGCACTCTTGTCTCATCACTCTGCACTGTATCCGCCACAGAGTCGTTGATCATGTGCAGGATTCCGCTGATCTGTCCCTCCAGAGGCAGTGCCAGCAGCGCTTCTTTTAGCGGTGTCAGATCATGTTCTTCCTGGCTGGTGGTGACAAGCGCAATCAGGATATCCCCGAATTTCACGGAACGGCGGATCAGCACATGGCGCAGATACCCTTCATGCTGCATCTTTCTGTAGATTGCGGCGGGATGCTTCCGGAAATAAGTCTCGATACAGTCCACGATCAGATTATAATCCTTATTTACAATGGCACAGTCCGATGCAGACAGCACATCATAGGTACTGCATTTTCTGTGCAGCCCCAGTGTCAGCGGACCGTCTTTTTCAGCGTCGCCGAAGGAAAATTCCATTTTATTGCGGTATGCTGTCTCTTTCGGGCTGGCTTTAATTCCCTCGAATACATAATCCGGCTCTCCCGCCTCATTCACCTGACCTGCTGCCCGGATGGCATCATCCAGAAGCTTTTTCACCTGTTCCTTTTTCATCTTCAGCTGTTCTTCGTAGGCCATGGTCTGGTAGGTACAGCCTCCGCACTCCGGGAACTGGGAGCACATGGGCTCTCTTGTTTCCAGCGGGGACTTCTCTTTCACCTCCAGAATGCGTCCGCCCATTCTGCCGCTTCTTTTTTTCTGTACAAAACCGTATATTTTCTGTCCCGGGATACCGTTTTTCACGGTAACCAGTTCACCCTCCGGGGTCTCTACCCTACAGAGGTTGGGGAAATCTACTTTTGTGATGGTTCCTTCAAATCTATCGCCTTTTTTCATTCATTCTCTCCTAAATCAGTTTGACTTTTGTGTTTTATCATAATCGAAATAATGCAATGTAGCAATACTTTTCTACATATCACAAAACACTGTCGAAAATAATGAGTTTCTAGCTTTTATTACTTTGCTAAATGTACAATGATATACTATCTTACAGCCAACATTTTCTTCTTGGCATCGATTCTGGCGCTCTCTTCTGCTTCCGATGCCCTCTCCTGTGTTTTTATCCTATGTCCAACATCGATTCCAGCACTTTTTCATATTTCCGATGCCTGCTGCTTCGATTTTCTCCACTCTCGGCATCGATTCCGGCAGTTTTCTCTGTTTCCGATGCCTCAATGTACTTTCACCCGTAAATCTGTCAAATTGATATCACTATCTGTTCATCTTCCAATCCAAAGAAATAAATCACACAAGAATCCGCCAAATGACATGATTCTTATGATCCATAACATGAAAAAAGCTCCTGCACACACAGGAGCTTTACTCATTACACTTTACAGCTTATTCTTCTTCAGCTTTTTTCTCAACTGCCTCGGCAGCCTGAGCTGCAGCTTCGGCTACATTGGCTTTGATCTCTTCTGCTTTTTCGGAAACGGCATCCTCTACAGCTTCTGCTGCATCTGCCACAGCTTCTTTTGCCTCTTCAACAGCTTCTTCAGCCTCTTTTGCTTCTTCTACAGCTGCCTCAGATTTCTTAGCTTCTTCGTGCTTATCGTCTGCCTTGTCCTCGTCTTCGAAACAATCCTCCAGATCATCGTCGAAATCTTCTTCGAAATCCTCCAGATAATCCGGTGTCAGGAAGCGATACACTGCGTAAGCAATACCAGCGATGGCTGCAATAGCACCAACGATAGCCAATACCCAGACAAGTATATTCGTTTTCTTTTTTTCTTCTTTTTTGAGTGCTGCAATTAATTCATCAACTTTGCTCATAAATCTTTACCGTCCTTTCTGCTTAATTGTTAGCACACGTTATTTCATATGGATTATTATATCACCCGGCATCCAGCTTTACCATAGAATTCTGAATTTTAGGTGTATTCCACGAAAAATCGCTTAAATTTTCTGCAGTTTGGCGAAAGCGGCAAACATTTTTTTGACACCGTATTTTTCAAAATCAACGGTAACTTCGTAATCTTTGGCACCTTTAACGATATTTAACACCAAACCTGTTCCAAATTTAATATGACGGACAGTATCTCCCACTTCATAGTCCGGTGCTCCGGAGGCACTCATCAGGCTGCTGCCTTTTGTCAGAGCAGGTTTGTCAAACATGGTCTGGGAATATGCCGCCGGTTTTCTAAATTCCTGAACTGCCTTTTTCCAGACATTCTTTTTCTGGATCTCTGCTTCTTTCTTTCTCTCCGGCAGGCTGTCCCGGCCAAGATCCACCAGTTCTCTGGGAATCTCATGGACAAAGCGGGATACCTTATTATACTGCGTTTCGCCCCGGATCATACGTGTTTTGCAGCTGGTCATGGTCAGATCATTCATAGCTCTGGTTATACCCACATAACATAACCTGCGTTCTTCCTCCAGCTCCATGGCATCATCGGAAGTAATGGTCATATAGCTTGGGAAAATACCATCCTCCATACCAGTCAGGTATACGTTCGGGAATTCAAGACCCTTGGCACTGTGCAGCGTCATCAAAAGCACTTTGTTGGTGTCATTATCTTCCATATCAATGTCGGCCACAAGCGCCACATCTGCCAGGAAGCCGTTCAAAGACGGATGTTCCGCACTTTCTTCATACGTCACCACTTTCGTGATCAACTCGTCAATATTTTCGATTCGCGCTCTGGATTCTTCTGTATCCTCTGCTTCAAGTTCACGCACATAACCAGTCTGATCGATAACCTTCTTCAACAGTTCTTCCACAGACAGAATGCCTGCCATGGCCCGTAAGCTATCTATATACTGGGTAAAGCCTTTAAGCTTAGCTGCCGCTCTGGCCAGCCCCGGCACCTCATCGGCCCGTCGCATGGCTTCGTACAGACTGATACCCTGCTCTTCGGCATAATCCGCCGCTTTGTTGACGCTGGCGACACCGATGCCCCGTTTCGGCACATTGATGATACGACGCACTGCCAGATCATCCCGGGCATTGTCGATAGTCTTTAAATAGGCCAGCAAGTCTTTAATTTCCTTACGGGAATAGAAGTTGAGACCTCCTACCAGACGATAGGGAATGTTCGCCATCAGGAATTTTTCCTCAAACATACGGGACTGGGCATTCGTTCGGTACAGAACGGCAAAATCGCTATACTCAGCCCCCTCCCGAACCTTCGCCCGGATATCCCCAGCCACGTATTCTGCCTCCTCAAAGGCGTTCATAAACTGCCGAAGATGTACCTGCTCACCCTCATCTCTGTCGGACCACAGTGTCTTTTTCTTTCGGCCCCGGTTGTTGGCGATCACGGCATTGGCCGCATTCAGGATATTCTGGGTGGAACGGTAATTCTGTTCCAGTTTGATCACCTTCGCGTCCGGGAAATTTTTCTCAAAATCAAGGATATTGCGGATATTGGCACCGCGGAAACGGTAAATTGACTGATCATCATCACCCACCACACAGAGATTTCTGTATTTTTTTGCCAGCAGATTCACCAAAGCAAACTGTGCTGTATTGGTATCCTGATACTCATCCACCATCAGATAGCGAAAACGTTCCTGATAGCTGTCCAGCACATCCGGCTGACTCTGAAAAAGCTCCACAGTCTTCATCAGCAGATCGTCAAAATCCAGAGCATTATTCTGTTTGAGCACACGCTGATAGGCATTGTACACTTTACTGATGGTCTGCTTATTCCAGTCTCCTGCCGCATCCAGCTGGTACTCCTCCGGGGAGATCAACTCATTCTTTGCTGAAGAAATGGCGGAAAGCAGGGCACGATCCTTGAACATCCTCGTATCCAGATCCATCTGTTTGATAATGTCCTTGATCACATGTTTCTGGTCATCCGTATCGTAAATCGTAAAGTTTGTATCATATCCCAGTCGGTCAATATATCGCCTGAGGATCCGCACACAGGTAGAATGGAAGGTACTGACCCAGACACTGCCGCCGTTGACATCCGCCAGCTGATCCACACGATCCCTCATCTCTCCTGCTGCTTTATTCGTAAATGTGATAGCCAGAATATTCCAGGGATTGACCTGCTTTTCGGTAATAAGATACGCTATCCTCTGGGTAAGTACTCTGGTCTTGCCGGAACCGGCTCCGGCTATGATAAGCAGAGGCCCTTCTGTACACTCCACGGCCTCCTGCTGCTGCGGGTTCAGCTGCATAAATTCCTCCTTAAGCTGTCCGTAAAGTTCTCAAATGGCAAAACAGATGTTCGAACAGCAGTACTATTATAGAGGAAGTAAAAAAAAAGTGCAACCGTTAGCTTGTCATGAGGGCACAAAACTTATATAATAAGGATGTTTGACGGTAATTCGTACCGTTATGGATACTGAAAAAACCAGGGGGTACAAAACGATGAGTAAAAAAATACAGTCTGCTGCTATGGACCGATTATTCGATGGGATCTTAAGCCTGAAGACTAAAGAAGAGTGCTACACTTTTTTTGAAGATGTCTGCACCATCAATGAGCTTCTCTCTTTATCCCAGCGTTTTGAAGTAGCCGAGATGCTTCGCAATAAAGTAACATACACAGAGATATCCGAGAGAACCGGAGCGTCCACTGCTACCATCAGCCGTGTAAACCGCTGTCTGCAATACGGAAACGACGGCTATTCTCTCGTGCTGGACAGACTGAAGGACGCAGACAACGAATAAAGTATTTCGGCTGCTGACTCTGTGGCCGCTTGTCTCGGTCTGTTCATAACAGATAAGTATCTGTTCAATATCTTCACAGATACACTATTTTCACTTACAGAAAGGAAAGACATATGACAATCAACGAAAAAGCACTGAAGCTTCATGAAGAATGGAAAGGCAAACTGAGCACTGAGCCGAAAGCACCCGTAAAGACCCGCGAGGATCTGGCCCTGGCCTACACACCGGGTGTTGCTGAGCCCTGCAAGGAGATCGCCAAAAATCCGGAAAAAGCTTATGTATACACCATGAAGCAGAACACCATCGCTGTTGTTTCCGACGGAAGCGCTGTTCTGGGTCTCGGCAATATCGGTGCCAAAGCTGCCATGCCGGTCATGGAGGGAAAAGCTGTTCTGTTCAAAGAATTCGGAGGCGTTAACGCCGTGCCGATCTGCCTGGACACCCAGGATACCGAAGAGATCATCAAGACCGTGATCAACATTGCTCCGGCCTTCGGCGGCATCAACCTGGAAGACATTTCCGCTCCCCGCTGTTTCGAGATTGAGACCAGACTGAAAGAGGTTCTTGACATTCCTGTTTTCCACGATGATCAGCACGGAACAGCCATCGTTGTACTTTCCGGTATCATCAATGCCCTGAAAGTTGTGGGCAAGAAAAAAGAAGACTGCAAGATCGTTGTCAACGGATCCGGTGCTGCCGGTATCGCCATCACCAAACTGCTGTTAAGCTATGGTTTCAAGACCATCACCCTTTGCGATTCCAAGGGTATCATCAGCGCAGATAACGACAATCTGAACTGGATCAAGAAAGAAATGGCTGAGGTGACCAACCTTGAACATAAACACGGAACACTGGCTGATGCCATGGTAGGAACCGATATTTTTATCGGTGTTTCCGCTCCCGGTTCCGTGACACAGGATATGGTTCGCAGCATGAACAAAGATGCCATCATTTTCGCCATGGCAAATCCTATTCCGGAGATCATGCCGGACGAGGCCAAAGCTGCCGGCGCGCGCATCGTTGGTACCGGTCGCAGTGACTTCCCGAATCAGGTAAATAACGTAGTCGCTTTCCCGGGTATCTTCCGCGGTGCGCTGGAAGGACGTGCTTCCCAGATCACCGAAGAAATGAAGCTGGCTGCCGCTCTGGCTATCGCCGGTCTCGTATCCGATGAAGAGCTGAACGAAGATTATGTTATGCCGGAAGCTTTTGATCCCCGTGTGGCTGACGTGGTTGCTGATGCTGTCAAAGCGCTGATCAAATAATGCTGTCTTTTGGTGAGAACCGACGCTACTATGCGCTGGACACATATTTGCAGAATACTTTTGGCCAGAAAGTATACAAACTGGCCCTGGACGGTGGCATGAGCTGTCCTAATCGAGACGGTACTCTTGGCACCGGTGGCTGTATTTTCTGCAGTGCCGGCGGTTCCGGAGATTTTGCCGCCAGCAGATCTCTGTCTGTGACACGGCAGATTGATACGCAGATTGCTGTCGCGAGCCAAAAGACAGTACATTCCGCCACATCTTATATTGCATATTTTCAGGCGTATACGAACACGTATGCGCCTTATGCAATCCTGGAAAAACTGTTTACGGAAGCCATATCCCATCCGGCGATATGTGCACTGTCCATTGCGACCCGGCCGGATTGTTTACCGGAAGAAACAGTAGCGCTCCTCTCCCGCCTCAACCGTATCAAACCGATATGGATTGAGCTGGGATTGCAGACCATGCATGAAGATACGGCCCGTTATATCCGAAGAAGCTATTCTCTGTCCTGTTTTACGGATGCCGTGGCCCGGCTGAACGCTGCCGATCTTTCTCATGTCATCGTCCATACGATACTCGGACTTCCGGGAGAAACGGATGACATGATGCTTCAGACTATACGTTTTCTCAATACCCAGCCTATTCAGGGTATCAAGCTGCAGCTTCTGCATGTTTTAAAGGGGACGGATCTGGCTGATGAGTATGCCCGGGGAAGCTTTAATGTGCTGACACAGGAACACTATATTGATCTGCTCATCCGCTGTCTGGAACAGCTGTCACCTGAAATTGTCATCCACCGTCTTACCGGAGACGGTCCGCGAAAGCTTTTGATCGCTCCGCAGTGGAGTCTCAGGAAACGCAGTGTTCTAAATGCACTACAGCATGAACTGAAAGTGCGTGATTCCTGGCAGGGAAAATGTTTTTCTGTTTAGTGTTTGAAAGTGCTTTAACTTTAAAACGGTTCTATGTATGACACTGATTGATGGCCAAAACATCTTTGCAGTTAAGGAGAATTTGTGATTGAATTGATTTTATATTTGAGACGGTTTTGTAGTTGAAATGGTTTTATATTTGAATTTTTTTATTCGAGCAGTTTTGGATTGAAACAGTTTTATTGTTGAAACCGGTTTAATGTTTGAAAGGGGTATTCGTTTTATGACGGAAGCTTTAACACTTTATAAACTGATTGTTCTTTACACACTGGATAAGGCACGTATGCCTATGACAAATGCCCAGATCTGTGATCTTATGCTGGACAAGGAGTATACGACCTATTTCCGTGTGCAGGAAGTGTTGTCTGAAATGGAAGATGCGCATCTGATTCATTCGGAAAAAATCCGTAACATGACGCAGTATACGATCACTACCGAAGGGGAGAATACTATTGATTTCTTCTCCCATCAGATTTCTGCACAGATCCGGGAGGAGATCGATGCATATTTAAAGGATCATGCCATCGAGCTACGTAATACTGTTTCTCATCCGGCGGATTATGACAGGAATCCTCATCAGGAGTATACGGTGAACTGTCGTATGCTGGAGAAGGGACAGGAGATTTTTGCGGTTTCTTTTTCGGTACCTACAGAGGAGGCGGCGAAGAGAGCCTGTGAGAACTGGGAGAAGGTGCATGAGGAGATTTATGCGGATTTGCTGCACAAAATTCTTTGATTGAGGTGCGGCTTCGCAAATCTACGCCTGTCTCTTATACACATCTCCGAGCCCACGAGACCGTACTAGATCTC
>CALZOU010000053.1 GCA_945827805.1 uncultured Lachnospiraceae bacterium | reverse complement strand
ACCACCGAGATCTACACAAGGAGTATCGTCGGCAGCGTCAGATGTGTATAAGAGTGAGTACTGCAACCGTGCTGCGATCATCCGGGACGGCCAGATCGTTGCCTGTGACAGTGTGGAGGCTCTGGCTCAAACAAGCGTAAAGAGGGTTCATGTGGAGGGACTATGCGAGCTCGCAGGCCTTGAGGGTATCCGGGATCTGCACTATGAGAAGGAGAGCGCCGTATTTCTGTACAGTGGGCAGATGGATCTTTTGCTGAACCGGCTTGCCCAGTCTCCCATCCGGGATCTGACCATTACAGAGCCGGATCTGGAAGAGATCTTTATGCATTACTATGAAAAAGGAGGGGATCAGGCATGACATTGGTGCAGCATGAATTAAAACAGAGCAGAATCTCTCTGATCGTCTGGACGCTGTCCATCGCGTCATTGCTGGCGGTCTGTGTATTTCTGTATCCGAGTATGAAGAATGAGATGGATGCGGTCAGCGAGATGTTTTCCTCTATGGGCAGTTTTACGGCGGCTTTCGGTATGGATAAGGTCAGCTTTGGTACGCTGACTGGCTTTTATGTGGTGGAATGCGGCAATATTGTGGGGCTTGGCGGTGCTTTTTTCGCCGCTCTCTGCGGAATTTCGGTGCTGGCCAAGGAAGAAAAAGAGCATACGGCAGAATTCTTGATGACACATCCGGTCAGCCGCTGGCGGGTAGTGACAGATAAACTGATCGCGGTGATTTTTCAGCTTGTGATCCTGAATGTGGCAGTGTATCTGACCGCGGTGGTTTCCATAGCGTTGATCGGAGAGGATATTCCCTGGAAGGAGCTGAATCTCTTACACCTTGCTTATTTCTTCCTGCAGGTGGAAACGGCGACAGTGTGCTTTGGTATTTCTGCATTCCTTCGCCGCAGCGGCATGGGTATCGGTCTGGGCATTGCCATGCTGTTTTATTTCCTGAATCTGGTGGCCAATATTACAGAGGAGGCGGATTTTCTGAAATACATCACACCCTTTGGGTATGCGGAAGGAGCGGATATTGTAAATTCGCTGTCTGTCAACGGTGAAATGCTGGCGGTTGGTGTGGCATTTACTGTGGCAGGTATTGTTATATCTTATGTAAAATATTGCAAAAAAGATCTGCGGTAGTCCAAAATGAGATTTTCCGTTACTGTTCACACAGCCGCCAGACACTTGCTGTATGGCGGCGTAAGAACGTGATTCAGGTGTTCGCAGGCTTCTTTTGCGGAGCAAAACTTTAAATAAGCCTGCGAAAGTTACTGTTTACTGGCTTGCCAGTGAACAGTAACGATTTTCCAGCAGGAATACAAATTTTCGGTTTGAATTTGTCTTGCAGGAATGGTATGATAATGTCAGTTAAACCGTTCAAGGATTACTCTAGACACTGTTTTTACAGAACAGGGCCGAAGAAGCAAGACCGGAAGAATACATCGGCTTTCGGCGGAAACTGACAGGCAAAAGGAAGGTAATCTGAGGGAGCTCTGGAGAGAGTGAATTAATGTTCACCGCCTACGAGGCTACAACCAACTGGCAAAAGGACAGAGCATACAGATGCAATATACGCGTGATCTGTATGCTCTTTTTTTGTTGGCGATTCTATACAAAATGGTTTGATGAACCATTTTACATTGTACGACATAGAAAAAGAGTCCGCAGAGGGCTCTTTTTTCATTGCCATGCATATCAATACATGGTCCAGAGGGACATTTTTGATTGTAAGGATGATCAAGAAATGAACCTGGTGTTCATTTTTGATCCACAGAGAAAAAACAGAGCTGCAGAACGCAATATACGGAGGTAGAGAACTATGAGAATGATGCTGATTGGCGCAGGCGCTGTGGGTGAAAGTATACTGAAGGTGCTGCAGTACAGGGACAAAAAGGCAGAGTGGCTTCACTTTGTCCTGGTGTGTGACTATGATCTTTCCAGAGCCGAGGAAGTAGTGCAGAAGCTTACGGATGACGGACGATTTGCGGCTGCGGCAGTGAACGCCACGGATAAGGTGCAGATGAAGGCACTCATGAACACTTATGCCATTGATTTTGTCATGGACGCGGCACCGCCCTTTGCCAGCAATTTTATTTTTGACGCGGCTTTTGAGAGTGGCGCGGATTATGCCAATATGGGTACCTGGTCAGTGCCCATGGATGAGCCCGCCTATGGCCCGGGCATAGAAAACAGCTATAGGGAGCCTATGACAAAGTATAATTTTGACCGTCATGAGGCATGGAAGAAGAGCGGACAGATGGCGCTGATCTGTCTCGGTATCGATCCCGGGGTGGTCAATGTGTTTGCCAAGTATGCCTGCACGGAGCTTCTGGATGAGGTGACAGAGCTTCATGTCAAAGATGGGGGTAATCTGTCTGTGCCGGGGGCGGATCCGGACTCGATCATGTTTGGGTTTAATGTATGGACAGTGCTGGATGAGGTGATGAACCCGAACGTGGAGTATAACGAAGCCAGGGGCGGCCTGATCGTGGAGAAGCCCTTTGCGGGCCGGGAGACCTTTGAGATGCCGGACGGTGTGGGGACAAATACGCTGGTCAAGGTGGAGCATGAGGAAGTAGTGACCATGTCCCGTTTCCTGAAAGAGTACGGGGTGAAACGTGTCACCTTTAAGATCAGTCTGGATGATAACCTGATCACAGCCCTTAAAGTGCTGGATCAACTGGGTCTTAGAAGCATCCATCCGGTAGAGGTGGACGGTGCAAAGATCATTCCCCGGGATGTGGTAGCGGCCTGTGCGCCGCAGCCAAAGGATATTGGGGATGAGATGGTTGGGGAGATGATCGTAGGTGTTTTGTGCGTCGGAAAAAAAGACGGTAAGGATAAGTCCTATTTTATCTACCAGCCCTTTGATAATCAGGCGTCCATGGAGCGCTGGGGTTCTCAGGCTGTGACGGCCCAGACCGGTTTTGGCGCGGCACTGGCCATTGAGCTGATGGGACGGGAAATCTGGCATGAGGCCGGTGTGTTTTCTCCGGAGTATTTTGACCCGAAACCGTATTTGAGGTTGATGGAAGAGAGTGGATTTGAATATAAAATAGAAGAACGATAGGTTTATTCCCCTGCAGATATAAGAATGTGTTTCTGCAACTGTCCAGGACAGGCCGAATCACTGGTTGATGAGAACACATTTTATGCGAGCAGGGGATTTGTATGCCGTTAAAGTAAAAGTAGTTTCGAGAGTTTTCTCTATCTATAAATCCGACACATTTCCCTCAAAAAAATCTCTATCCGGTACTGCACAAATCAGTTAAAATAATAAACAAAAGCAATGCTGTGTATCGTATTTCTTAAGATACTGAAAAATAAATAGATTAATGTGATTACGGAGGGGAAAACATGCTGCAAATCAATCATCTGACAAAAACCTATGGAGATAAAAAAGCAGTGGACGATCTGTCCCTGCACATTCAGCCGGGGGAGATCTACGGCTTCATTGGTCACAACGGTGCGGGAAAAACGACGACCATCAAATCCTGCTGCGGTATCCTGCAGTTTGACAGCGGAGAGATCCTGATCGACGGAAAATCCATTTCGAAGGATCCTCTGGGCTGCAAATCGGTTCTGGCCTATATTCCGGACAATCCGGATCTGTATGAGTTTATGTCGGGAATCCAGTTTCTTAATTTTGTAGCGGATATTTTCGGGGTCAGTGCCACTGAACGGCAGGAGAGAATCCGCCGGTACGCGGATATGCTGGAGCTGACGGATGATCTGGCGCAGCCCATTTCCGCCTATTCCCATGGTATGAAGCAGAAGCTGGCGGTAATTTCCGCTTTGATACACACACCGAAGCTGATCATTATGGATGAGCCTTTTGTTGGACTCGACCCCAAGGCCAGCCATCTGTTAAAACAGCTGATGCGCCAGATCTGTGATGATGGCGGCGCCATTTTTTTCTCCACTCATGTTCTGGAGGTGGCGGAAAAGCTCTGTGACAAGGTGGCCATTATTAAAGGCGGCAAGCTGATGCGCTCCGGCACCATGGATGAGGTGAAGGGCGATACTTCTCTGGAAGAGGTATTTCTGGAACTGGAGGGAGAGAAATGACGAAGGCTATTTTAAAGAAACAGCTGATGGAGTCCTTTTCCTGGCTGTACTTTAACCGGAAAAACGGGAAAAAACGTACCGTAAAAGGTATTATCGGCTATGTAGCGTTGTACCTTATGCTTTTTGGCATGCTGGGGTATATATTTTATATGATGGCGATCACTCTTGCAGAACCATTGTGCGAGGCGGGGATCGGCTGGCTGTATTTTGTGATGATGAGTCTGGTGGCCGTGGTACTTGGTGTTTTTGGCAGCGTATTTAATACATATGCGTCTTTATATCAGCCGAAGGATAATGACCTTCTGCTTTCCATGCCGCTTCCGGCATCCCGCATCCTGCTGGCCCGACTGGCTGGAGTGTATCTGATGGGGCTGATGTATGAGCTCATCGTCATGATCCCGGCATTGCTGGTGTGGTTTATGGTTGGCCGTGTTTCGGGTGTTGGCATGATCCTGAGCCTTCTCCTGCCCTTTGCCCTTTCACTCTTTATTCTGAGCCTTTCCTGCGCTTTGGGCTGGGTGGTGGCTTTGATCAGTGCCCATGTGAAGAATAAGAGTGCTGTGACGGTGGTATTGTCGCTGGCCTTTTTTGCTGCATATTATTACTTCTATATGAAAGCTTACAATATGCTCCTGGGCATCCTGAATCAGGCCTCTGAAATAGCTGCCGGTTTGAAGTCCTATGGGTATCCTCTGTATCAGCTGGGACGTGCGGCGCAGGGAAGTGTCTTTGGATTCCTGTTTGTGACTGCAGTGATCATCGGTATCTTTGCTCTGGTATGGCTGGTACTTTCCAGGAGCTTTTTCAAGATGGTTACCATGCAGAAAGGTGCTGCAAAGGTAAAATATCGGGAGCGCATGGTGAAAAGACAGAGTACAGATCATGCGCTGCTGGTAAAGGAATTGAAACGCTTCACATCCAGTGCCAACTATATGTTAAATTGTGGGCTGGGTATTTTGTTTATGCTGATCGCGTCAGTGGCGCTTCTCTGGAAGGGAAGAGTGCTGGCGGAGGTTCTTCCGATGATTTATGAGGGAGCGGAGGAGATTATTCCGCTGATTCTGGCTGCTGCGCTTTGTGTGATAGTATCCATGAATGACATGTCAGCTCCTTCGGTATCTCTGGAGGGGAAGAATATCTGGATCCTGCAGTCTTTTCCGGTATCAGCCTGGCAGGTATTAAGAGCGAAGCTTCGGCTGCACCTTGTGCTGACGCTGCCGCCGGCAGCAGTCATGACGGTGTGCGCCTTCATTGTGCTGAAACCGAAATTTGGGGAAATGGTGCTTATTTTCCTTCTTCTGGCATTGTTTATCCTGACAATGGCGCAGCTGGGGCTTTTCCTTAATCTCAAAACACCCAATCTGAAATGGACCAATGAGATCGTTCCTATTAAACAGTCTTTCAGTGTGACGGTGACACTGTTTGGCGGCTGGGGTATCATCATTGCCTGCGGCGGACTGTATTTTCTACTGGGGAAATATGTGGGAACGTTGGGATTTATGGCTTTGATCTGCCTTCTTCTGGCAGTTGCCTCTGTTATTTTGCGCTGGTGGATCAAAACCAAAGGTGCGCGTATTTTTGCGGCGCTGTAAGAAATGGAGGATTGGTGTAAACGTCATTAATTACCTGGCCTGTATTTCTCTATAGGTACTGATAAGTATGGTTGCAGTTGATTAAAATGGAGATATTGGCTGCCGGTCAAGTTACGAGGAATCCCTTATTATTGGATGAAATAAATATAAAAATGTGTATCCCATGCAGAACGCAGCCAAGAGTGTCTGTTGTGAGATACACATTTTTTTTTGTCGTAATAAAAAGCGATTTAGATTGCTCTGGTATACTTCCTGAGAAATTCCAGTTCTTCCCCCTCAAAATAGGGCGACATCGTGTTAAATACCATGGCATGGTAGTCGTTCAGCTGTTTTCTCTCCACGTAGGTCATCTGATCCGGATCAACGGCATCCAGATCTATCGGTACATAGGTCACGTTTTCGAAATACATGAACTGACCGAACTGATTTTTTACTCCTTTTCTGCAGATAAGTTCATTTTCTGTACGAATACCGTATTTGCCTTCGATATAAATGCCCGGTTCATCCGTGGTGACCATGCCTTCTTCCAGTACGGTTTCCTTTGCGCGGTTCGGAGATGGTTTCCAGCGAAAACTGTTGGGTCCTTCGTGAACATTTAATACATAGCCGACACCGTGACCTGTACCATGATTATAATCCATATCCACATCCCAGAAAGGTGCTCTGGCCAGGATATCCAGATTTACTCCTGTACAGCCGTGCAAAAATTTCGCATTGGCAAGGCTGGTGTGGGAACGGAGTACTCTGGTAAAATCAGCTTTCATTTCGTCGGTCATCGGACCCAGGGCAAAGGTTCGGGTAATGTCCGTGGTTCCTTCCAGATAGTGTCCTCCGGAATCCACCAGCAAAAGGCCTTCCGGTTTCAGCGCTATATCAGATTCCGGGGTGGCAGAATAGTGTACGATGGCGCCATGCTCTGCATATCCACAGATCGTATCAAAACTCAGATCCAGAAAACCCTCCTGCCCGGCACGCAAATCGGCAAGGTGATCCGCTGCGGATATTTCCGTCATGGGAATCTTACCCACGTTTGTTTTGAGCCAGTACATGAATTTTATCATGGCAACTGCATCTTTTTTGTGAGCTTCCCGGATATTGGCAATCTCTACTTCGTTTTTTATGGATTTCATATAAACTGTGGGATCGGGCTCATCGATCACCTCAACGTCTGCAGAGATATTACTGTATATTCTGTAATTAGCGATGGAAGTATCCATCAGCATTTTTTTCCCTGCCGGTATGGCTTTTACATCATCGTAAAAGCTTTCATAAGGTTTGGTGGTGATGTTGTATTTGTCCAGATATTTTCTGAGCTTTGGCGTAATGATCTCTTCCTGTACATACCAGGTACACGTATCCTGCGTAAGAGAAAGGAAGGACAGTACTACAGGTACATAGCTGATATCACCGCCTCTTACGTTGAGAATCCAGGCGATGTCATAAAGAGAACTGATCATGTGCAGGTCAGCTTCTTTTTCCCGAATGACTTTCCGTACATCCGACAGTTTGTCTTTGGTATCTTTTCCTGTGTATTTGATGTCAAATATTGTGACCGGAGACTTGGACATGGGTGGTCTGTCTTTCCAGATGATATCGATCAGATCTTCATTGACATAGAGAGAACCGCTTTTCTCCCGGGCGATTTCCAGAAGTGATTTTCCCCAGGCAGCGTTTACTACTCTGCCGTCAAATCCGATAGTTTCTCCTTCTTTGAGCGTCTGCCGAAGGTATTCTGCAATGGTGGGTACACCCTCCTGCCCCATTTTGTAAAGCTGGACAGTAGTTCCACGAAGCTGCGCGGCGGCCTGAACGAAATATCGTCCGTCTGTCCAGAGACCGGCTTCGGTCATGGTGATCACAGCAGTTCCGGCCGATCCGGTAAAACCGGTGATATATTGCCGGGCTTTGAAATATTCTCCAACATATTCTGATCCGTGAAAATCATCTGTTGGTACAATATATATGGCGATATTTCTTTTTGCCATCTCATTTCTTAACAGGGTCAATCTTTCGGCAATCATGTGTATCCTCCCTTACTGAGAAGTATTTGATGAAAACAGGTAATCGCAAATATTATGACACAGGGACATTTCAAATTCAATGCGAGTTTGCTGGTTTGTTCCTCTGAAATCATTTAACTGGTATTCTGGAATAACCGGTTTATGTTCTGCATACAGTGACACGTTTTTTACTTCTGAAAGAATATGATTTTCATTTTGAGGACGCGATTTTGTTGAAAATATTACGGAAAATTGTGGGTTTTCTTGACATATTACATCGAATCCCGTACAATAAACAAATAAAACAATTTACCTCGCAAAAAGCCCCGAAGAAGGGCTTTTGTGTTGTAAAAGGGAAAAGGAGAACAAAAAAGTGGAGAACAAAAACTTCAAGCCGTTCGTTCCGGCGGACAAGGTCGTTCCCGAGTTTACTGTATTTTCTGTAGTTCTCGGTGCAATCCTTGCCGTGCTGTTCGGCGGCGCAAACGCATACCTGGGTCTTCGCGTGGGTATGACGGTATCCGCATCCATTCCGGCTGCGGTTATCTCAATGGGAATCATCCGCAAAGTCTTAAAGCGTGATTCCATTCTGGAAAACAACATGGTACAGACCATCGGTTCTGCCGGTGAGTCTCTGGCAGCAGGTGCTATCTTTACGATGCCGGCGCTGTTCATGTGGGCTTCCGAAGGTCTGTGTGACCTGCCCTCTCTTCTGGACATCGGTCTGATCGCTGTATTCGGCGGCTTGCTGGGTGTTCTGATGATGATTCCGTTAAGAAGTGCCCTGATCGTTCAGGAGCATGGTGTACTGGGCTATCCGGAAGGAAAGGCCTGTGCCGAGGTTCTGATCGCTGGTGAAGAAGGTGGTTCCAAATCCTCTACCGTATTTGCCGGTCTTGGTATTGCTGCGGTTTACAAATTTATCGCAGACGGCCTTAAGCTGTTCCCGAGTGAGGTTGACTATACCATTACAGCTTACAAAGGATCCGGTATCGGTGTAGACGTTCTGCCGGCTCTGGCAGGTGTTGGTTACATCTGTGGTACCCGCGTAGCTTCTTACATGTTTGCAGGTTCTACGATTGCCTGGCTCGTACTGATGCCTCTTATTGCTCTGTTTGGCAGTGATGTGGTGATCTACCCGGCAGATGTCAGCGTGGCTGAGCTGTGGGCAACAGACGGTACATGGGGACTGTGGAGCAAATTTATCCGTTACATCGGTGCCGGCGCTCTGGTTGCCGGTGGTATCATCAGTCTGATCAAATCTCTGCCACTGATCGTTAAGACCTTCAAGGCGGCATTTAAATCCTACGGTAAGGGACCCAGCGGAACTCTGCGTACTGAGCAGGATCTTCCGATGAAAGGTGTTCTGATCGCATGCGCAGCTATCGTTGTGTTCATGTGGCTGTTCCCGGGAATTCCGGTAAGCCTGGTTGGAGCCATCATCATTCTGGTGTTTGGTTTCTTCTTTGCTACTGTATCCTCCCGTATGGTTGGTCTGATCGGATCTTCCAACAACCCGGTTTCCGGTATGGCTATCGCTACTCTGCTGATCGCCACCATTATCCTGAAAGCTACCGGAAGCACAGGAGCATCCGGTATGGTAGGTGCTATCGCCATCGGTTCTGTTATCTGTATCATCGCTGCTATCGCCGGTGATACTTCTCAGGACTTAAAGACCGGTTTCCTTCTGGGTGCTACACCGAAGAAACAGCAGATCGGTGAGCTGATCGGTGTTACTATTTCTGCTGTTGCTATCGGCGCTATTCTGTACCTGCTGAACGCAGCATGGGGCTTTGGCTCCGAGCAGCTGGGTGCACCGCAGGCTATGATGATGAAGATGGTTATCGAAGGCGTTATGGGCGGAAATCTTCCGTGGGCACTGGTATTTACCGGTGTATTCATTGCCATCGCCGTAGAAATCCTGGGACTTCCGGTTCTGCCGGTAGCTATCGGTATCTACCTGCCGTTCCATCTGAATGCCGGTATCATGCTGGGTGGTCTGCTTCGTCTGATCATCGAAAAACGCAAATATGCTTCTGAGAAAGCACGCAAAGACGCTGTGGAATCCGGTATCCTGTATACTTCCGGTCTGATAGCCGGTGAGGGTATCGTAGGTATCCTGTTGGCCGTTCTGGCTGTGATCACAGTAGGCGGCAAGAGCGTTGGCGATATCATCGATATCTCCGGAACTGTAAACCTGGGCAACATCGGTGGTCTGGTATTCTTTGCTGTACTTCTGGTATCTATTTACCTGTTTGCAAACAAAACCTCCAAAGACAGCAAAAAATAATAAAATTTAAGCTTTAACTCATATACTGCGGGCTGTATACTGATACTAGTAGAGTGAAAAATCAGGCAAGTGCTATAGCTGGTTATTTCTATTCACTGTACAGGGTATATAGCTCGCAGTCTGTCGATAGAGAGAATATCTGAGTACTGTTCACACACAATGTCAGTGAACAGTAACGTTATCTGTTCAGTGCGTACAGATACAGAAGTGATGTGTATTCGCAGCATTTGGGAACCGCATCAGGAAATGGTCAGGCCTGCACCGAACGGTGATGAGCGATATTTTACAGGAGGAGCGTTCATGGCAAAGAAGAATAAGGAAAATTATCTGGATTACGTACCGGCGATCTCTCCGAAAAACACCTGGAGTGTGGAGGGCGAAAAGGTCACGATCCATATGGTCCATCGGGGATTTTACGCTTCCATAGCGCAGAAATTTTTCCACCGGCCCCGGGTCAGTCATATTGATCTTGATAAGCAGGGCAGTTTTGTATTTCAGCAGATTGACGGTAAACGTACCGTAGGAGAGATCGCGCTGCTGGTGAAGGATAAATTTGGTAAGGAAGCGGAACCGCTGTATGACCGTCTGGTAAAATACATGCAGATCCTTCACAACAACGGATTTATCTATTATGAAGGAAAGGACAAGATACGCAAATGACGATTGGACGTGTGATTCTCGGAGTTCTTTTGTTTGCTGTTGCTACGGCTGTTCTGTATGCCTGGGGTCTGGGAAAATCCATGGATCAGAAAACAGATCTGGCCAGAAATCTGCTCAGTGCCTGCGGCAGTAAGGTCGTCAGATATCTCAAAAAGAACGACACCATCACGGTAAAAGAGGTGGCCCGTCAGATCGAGGGCGTATCTGTGGGGCAGTTCTGGTCCCGCAATAAGTTAACCGTGCAGGACGCAGACAAATTCAGCCGGCAGGTGGTAGATTTCCTTCTGGATCAGCAGTATATCGAGAGTGCGGGAGGCGGATCGTACCGTTTGAAAAAATAAACAGGACAGTATCTGTTTGATAATTGTCGATTCGTTTAGAAATATAGCCGTAAAACAGAATGCAGAAACAAGCAAAAGGAGATATAAGATTATGGCAGTTTTAGAAAATCTGGAACCAAAGAGTGTGTTTTCTTTTTTTGAGCAGCTGTGTGCAATTCCCCATGGTTCTCACAACACAAAGCTGGTCAGTGACTGGCTGAAAGATTTTGCAGAGAAACGTGGTCTGGAGCATTATCAGGATGAGCTGAACAATGTGATCATCATTAAAGAAGCCACCAGCGGTTACGAAAATGCTGCGCCGGTGATCTTCCAGGGTCATATGGATATGGTCTGCGAGAAAGCGCCGGACTGCGATAAGGATATGGCCACAGAGGGACTGGATCTGGTGCTTGAGGATGGCTGTGTGCGGGCAAAAGGCACTACTCTGGGCGGCGATGATGGTATTGCCGTGGCTTTTGCTCTGGCGATCCTGGATGCTGACGATATCAGCCATCCCCGTTTCGAGGCCGTATTTACGGTGGACGAAGAGGTCGGCATGGAGGGCGCCGCAGGGCTGGATGTGACACCGCTTAAAGGACGCCGCATGCTGAACATGGATTCTGAGGATGAGGGCATATTTACGGTCAGCTGCGCCGGCGGTAACCTGACCCGCTGCAGTGTGCCGGTGACAAGGGAGGCTTTTGCCGGCGAAAAACTGCATATTCAGGTAGACGGTCTGATCGGAGGTCATTCCGGTATTGAGATCAATACCGGAAGGGCCAATTCCAACCGATTGCTTGGTCGTATCCTGTATGCGGCTGGTCGTGAAACTGAGCTCAGGATCGTATCCGTAAACGGTGGATTAAAGGACAATGCAATTCCGAATATGTCTGCAGCGGATGTGGTGGCTGCAGATGGAGAGAAAGTCCGCGAAGTGTGTGCAGCTATGGAGGCTGCGTTTAAAAACGAGTACAGTGTGACAGATCCGGGTGTGAAAGTCAGTGTGTCCGGTGCAGACTGCGCCATGCCCATGGATCAGGTATCCGGAGCAAAGGCACTGTGTCTTTTGAATTGTACGCCTAACGGTATCGAAACCATGAGTGCGGATATTGAGGGGCTGGTGCAGACATCCCTGAACCTGGGTGTCTTTGCCACAGAAGAAGACTGTGTACAGGCATCTTTCTGTGTAAGAAGCAGTGTGGCTACGCAGAAACAGATGCTGTGTGAGCGTTTGCGCTGTCTGACCGAGGCGCTGGGAGGAAATGTAACGATTACCGGAGATTATCCGGGCTGGCAGTATCTGCAGGAATCTCCGCTGCGGGATCTGATGACAGAGGTGTACAAAGAGCAGTACGGCAGTGAGCCGAAGATCGAAGCTATCCATGCGGGTGTGGAGTGCGGTATGTTTGCCGACAAGCTGCCTGGTCTGGACTGTGTTTCCTTCGGCCCGGATCTGTTCGAGATCCATACCTTCCGTGAGCATATGCCGGTGGATTCCGTGCAGCGCACCTGGAAGCTTGTGCTGGAAGTGCTGAGACGGATGAAATAGTCCCATAATGCAGATTTGCCCCGCAGCCGAGAGATGCTGTGGGGCTTTTGTTTTATGGGAGAACTTTCCGGTTCGTAAAGCGTATTTCAGAAAAGTATTTTGATATTCTGTATTTATAGAATGCTGCAGATCTGTGATGATTCACCGATTACAGGGAAAGATAATAAAGATGTTGTACATCGGAAAAACGGAAAGGACTATATAGTTATGTGTTCTGCAAAAATCAAAAACATCATTATGGACATAGTCTACGATATCATCGGCTCATTCTTCTATGCCGTAGGCGTATATACCTTTGCAAAAATGGCTAATTTTGCTCCGGGCGGTGTGACCGGTATAGCGCTGATCATGAATTATCTGTGGAATTTGCCTATAGGTACCATGTCGCTGGTGCTGAATATACCGCTGATGCTTCTGAGCCTTAAATTTCTGGGGAAAGAATTCCTGCTGAAATCCTTAAAAACCATGTGCTTCTGTACTCTGTTTCTGGATGTAATCTTTCCGCATATTCCGCCATACACCGGTTCACAGTTTATGGCGGCCTTGTATTCCGGCATCTTCCTGGGAATCGGCCTGGCTCTCTTCTACATGCGGGGGTCTTCCTCCGGCGGCACGGACTTTCTTACTATGTCGGTCAAAGTCCTGCGCCCCCACCTGTCTATCGGCATGGTGACCATGGCCATCGACCTGTTCATTATTTTGCTTGGGTGGCCCGTATTCGGAAATGTGGATGCCGTCCTGTACGGTCTTACCGCTACACTGCTGACCTCACTGGTCATCGATAAGATCATGTACGGCATGGGTGCAGGAACCCTCCTGATCATCGTTACCGACCATGGAAAAGAGATTGCAGAGAAGATCGGAGAAAAAATCGGCCGCGGCTCCACTCAGTTAAAAGGCCGTGGAAGCTACACTGGGGACGACAGAGAAGTGCTCCTGTGCGCCTGCTCCAAATCCCAGGCCTACATGGTACGCCGCGCAGCCCAGGAAATCGACCGCAGAGCCTTTGTTATGATCACCGAGACAAACGAAGTTTATGGAGAAGGGTTCCGGGAAGAGTAAGTCATCGGGGCGCGCAGGTACTTTGTTAAAAAAGGATAAACTCAATTGACAATGCCAATGACAGGTCTATAATTTGGGTAAGAGCAAACGGTTTTTTGCATTTGCCCATAATTATTCATCAGGGAGGGACATAAATTATGCAGAAACAGGAAATTTCCAAATATGACGAGGTGTACAAAGTGGAGATCCACCCTTATGAGCATCGCGTCCGTTATTATGAAACAGACCGGTCCGGTTCCGTCAGCCAGACCAATTATGCCAGATGGCTGGAGAATGCCAGAATGGAGCTTTTAGATCAGGTGGGTTTTGGCTGCGAACAGCAGGAAGAACTGCAGGTGATCTGTCCTCTGTTGTCAGAGAGCATCGAATACATCAGTCCGTTCCATTATCAGGATACTGTAGTTGTGGCTGCCCGGATTGTCAGCTATGATGGACGGAAGATGGCTTTGGAATATCGGTTGTATGAGAAAAAAACCAAGGAGCTGAAGGCAACCGCGAAAAGTGTTCACTGCTTTGTGAACTGGTCGGGCAATCGTATTTCTCTTAAGAATGTTTATCCGGAACTGGAGACAACATTTTTTGAAATGAAATGATGGGGTCAGAAAGATATTGAAGGATTATGGTAAAGCACCGGCTGTTGCGGTAAATGCAGGGGCGGTGCTTTTTTGCTGTATTTTTTGCGGACTGTGTATAAAATGAAGAGAGATAATCCCTGTTCTTGCAGGCTTGGGGCATGTTGTTGGTATATGGGTATGTTTTGAAAAATTATGAAGAAAATATTGACCATAAATAAAAATATGATATTATAGATATATATCATATTTTCATCTCTATCACCACATTTCATTTCCTATCTGTTAACGAGAACTCTCGAAAATCCCTGCTATATCACTATTGATAGCGGGAGAGTAAAGTTGACAGTGTCTCCTGCTTTTTACGAATCAAAGGAGGAGATCATTGGAAAAAAGATTTTATGGTATGCAGAACGATTACATGTTTCGGGCAGTGCTGCAGAAATCCCGGCCGGCGTTAAAAAGTCTTCTGTGCGCATTGCTGCATCTGGATGAAGCGGAGATCGTTTCCGTGGAAATCATGAATCCCATAGAACTGGGGGAAACAATCGACGGAAAAACCTGTATGTTTGATGTCAAGGTGGAGTTAAACAAAAACAAGGTGATCAATATTGAACTGCAGATCCAGCGCCAATATACAGACAAATTTTGTATTCGCATACTGGATCTGACAAAGATGGAGCTGGCGGATGAAGATACGCAAAAAGATATCCTGCAGTGGGCCAGAATGATCAAAGCCGAAAGCAGAGAAGAAATGGATGCTATTGCAGAAGGAAGGCAGGTGTTTGAGGAAGTGGCAGAGCTGGTAAAAGTATTAAATAATGATAAGAAGATCCGGGAACAGTGTGAGGCGCGCTTCTTTTACGAGTGTGATATGGCGAGTATGCGTGCGGAGGGTCGTGCAGAGGGCCGTACAGAGGGCCAGACAGAAATCATCGGTCAATTTTAC
>CALZOU010000052.1 GCA_945827805.1 uncultured Lachnospiraceae bacterium | reverse complement strand
TACCCTGTGGTATATGCGTATGGAAATCATGAATACCGCATGTGCCTTTATCCCGAAACATATGGCGAGACAGGTACCGTCTATGAGAAGGAGCTTCAGAAGCTCCCGCTGACATTGCTTCGCAATTCATCGGCCTCCTTCGTTCTAAATGGAATTCCTTTTCGTTTTACCGGTCTTGAGATACCGGCGGAGAACTATAAAAAATGGAAAAATACACCCTTCGGAGTGGAAGACATGTATAGACTGGTGGGAAAGCCAGACGGTGAAAAAGTACAGGTGCTTCTGGCCCATAATCCGGTATACAGTAATGTTTATCTCGATTGGAAGCCTGATGTTGTATTGTCCGGCCATATGCATGGCGGGATTGTCAGGGTTTTGGGGCGTCCCGTGATCGGTACGGATGGAAAGCTGTTTCCCCGTTATGGGTATGGCAGGATAGACAGAGGCGATGCTTCCATGTATATAGGAGCCGGCCTCGGAGAACATACGATCCCGCTGCGGCTGTTTAATCCCCGGGAGCTGGTAGTTGTTAAAATCACAAATGAAATCTGAGAAGTGAGGAAGCTATGGAACTTTCCGTGAAACTTCCGGTGTTTGAAGGTCCGCTGGATCTTCTTTTGCACCTGATCGATAAAAATAAAATTGATATATATGATATTCCCATCGTCATGATCACAGACCAGTATCTGGAATATGTGCAGCAGATGCCTCAGGAAGATCTGAATCTTATGAGTGAATTTATGGTAATGGCAGCTACGCTTCTTGATATCAAATGCCGCATGCTTCTGCCAAAAGAAGTGAATGAGGAAGGCGAGGAAGAGGATCCCCGGGCAGAACTTGTGGCTCGTCTTCTGGAATACAAGATGTACAAATACATGTCCTTTGAATTACGTGACCGAATGGATGAGGCACAGCAGCAGTTGTTTCATGAGGGGCAGATGCCGAAGGAGGTAGCTGAATACAAAGCTCCCGTGGATACGGAACATCTGCTGGATGATATGACGCTGCAAAAGCTTCATGAGATTTTTAAGGACGTGATCAAGCGTCAGGAAAACAAGAGAGATCCGATCCGAAGCAATTTCGGCAAAATACAGAAAGAAGAGGTATCTCTTACGGATAAGCTGGATTATGTAAAGGTATATGCCAGAAATCACGGGCATTTTACCTTCCGTTCACTTTTGCATGCCCAGTCATCCAAAACACAGGTGATCGTTACCTTTTTAGCGATCCTGGAGCTGATGAAAGCCGGTGAGATTACGCTTACGCAGGAGGAGACCTTCGGAGAAATATATATTGATGTTACAAAGGAGGAGCATACGCATGACGATTCCGCAGCTGGAAGCAGCAATTGAGGCGATTTTGTTTACCATGGGTGACCCCGTGGATACCATGAGCATTGCTAAAGCCATTGAACAGGATAAAGAAACCACCCGCAAGCTGATCGATGGACTACGGATTCGATATGATGAAGAGAACAGAGGAATCCGCCTTTTGGAGCTGGAGGATTCCTGGCAGCTGTGTACAAAAAAAGAATACTATGAAGTGTTGATCCGTCTGGCCTCTCAACCGAAGAAGGCGGTGCTGACGGATGTTATGCTGGAAACACTGTCTATCATTGCTTACAAACAGCCCGTGACAAAGGCTGAGATTGAAAAAATCAGAGGTGTCAAATCCGATCATGCGGTAAACCGTCTGGTAGAATACAATCTGGTAACGGAGCTTGGACGTCTGGATGCTCCGGGACGTCCGATCCTTTTTGGAACAACGCAGGAGTTTCTTCGCAGGTTTGGCGTATCTTCGCTGGCAGAGCTGCCGGAGGTAAGCACTGTGAAAATGGAAGATTTCAAGGCAGAAGCGGAGGCAGAGATCTTTAAAGATGATCCCCTACCGGAAAATGATGCGGATGAACATGAGGTGTCGGATACAGAAGAGACTGCAGAGGATTATCCGGCGTCAACCCATGATGACATTTCAAAAGATATACTTCCGAATAATGGTGATGATATGTCAGCTGATGTTTTAACAGAAGAAAATCCGAAAGATGCAGAATAAAACCTGGTTGAAGCGGATAGAAAAGAAAAACATAACTGTTCAGAAAGCCCAAATCACTTGCTGGTGAGACTGTATATAAACCATAATAAAAGTATTGAGGAAGTTATTGGTTGAAACGATGGATATGTGTGATAAGCAGTATAGTATTGATGACTCAGCTCTGTAGATCTGTCTGTACGGCAGATGACAGTTTGCCTCCGAAAGAAAGCGACCTGCATGCCCTGAGTGCCTGTATGATGGATGGTGATTCCGGGCGTGTATTATATGGAAAAAATGAAAACGAAGAACTGGCCATGGCCAGCACCACAAAGATCATGACATGCATCCTGATCATGGAAAACTGTGATCCTGATGAGGTGGTGACAGCTTCACAAAATGCGGCAGATCAGCCAAAAGTACATCTCGGCGTCCGTAAGGGGCAGAGATTTCTTCTGGAGGATCTGCTTTTTGCGTTGATGCTGGAATCATATAATGATGCCGCAGTCATGCTGGCTGAGCATCTGGACGGCAGTGTGGAAGCGTTTGCCGACAGGATGAATCGGAAAGCTAAGTCCCTTTACTGTCTACATACGCATTTTGTGACGCCGAATGGGCTGGATGGTACGGATGAAGGCGGGGAACATCATACAACAGCCACAGATCTGGCAAGGATCATGCGGTATTGCGTGATGGAGTCAGAAAAATCCGGGTATTTTATGAAAGTTACTCAGACGTCAAGCCATTCGTTTTCTGATCTGGATCAGCAGTCAGCCTACAGCTGCAGCAATCATAATCAGCTACTGTCCATGACAGATGGGGTGTTGAGCGGAAAGACCGGGTTTACAGGAAAAGCCGGATACTGCTATGTCTGCGCTGTCAGAAACAAAGGGCGTACATATATCATTACGCTTCTGGGCTGCGGGTGGCCGAATAATAAAACCTATAAATGGAAGGATACGGTGAAACTACTGGAGTACGGGAAAGAAGTTTTTGATTTCAGAAAACCTGTATCTCTGGGTATTCAGGATACTATTCTGGTAAAACAGGCGGTTTACCCCTGGGGAGAAAGCGGAAAACTGCAGCATATACGCGCCGAGGAAACCACAGGACAACTTAAGGGGGTCCTGATGACAGGAAAAGAAGAAATCCGGGTCGTATATTCTTACAAAAAGACGTTGACGGCACCGGTGCAGGCCGGCACTGAGATCGGCAAGGTTTCCTATATGCTGGATGGCATTTGTCTTGGTACAGATGCTGTAATAGTTGCACAGGATATTTCGGAAATATCCCTGCAATGGTGCGCCAGAGTCTTGTTCCATCACTTTCTATGGAAAAATAACGCCGCGTGAATTGATTTTACCGAGAATACATTGTATACTGGTAATTGTTCAGAACAGGTCGGATCATATCTGTGAAAGTGCTGAACAGATTTGTATACCTGTAAAGAAAAGGGACAGTTTTACTGTATTGGGGGAAATAACTATATGTGGGAATATATTTTGTCTTTGGACCAGGGAACTACCAGTTCCCGGGCTTTGCTGGTGGATAAGCAGGGGAAGATCGTAAGCAGCGCACAGAAAGAATATCGCCAGATCTTTCCGAAAGCCGGATGGGTGGAGCATGATCCTCAGGAGATCTGGTCCACGCAGCTGACGGTTGCGGTAGAAGCCATGAGCAAAATCGGTGTGACCGCCAACAATGTAGCGGCAATCGGTATCACGAACCAGCGGGAGACCACTGTGGTCTGGGACAGAAATACCGGACTTCCCGTATACAATGCCATTGTATGGCAGTGCCGGCGAACTGCAAATCAGGCTGAAAAGCTAAAAAACAGTGAACTTGGAAAATATATTCAGAAAACCACAGGACTGATTCCGGATCCTTACTTCAGTGCGACAAAGATTGCCTGGATCCTCGATCATGTGGAGGGAGCCAGAGAAAAGGCCGAGAGAGGAGATCTTCTGTTCGGTACGACAGACAGCTGGCTGATCTGGAAACTGACCGGCGGAGAAGTCCACGTGACGGATTATACGAATGCGTCCCGCACCATGCTTTATGACATCCATAATCTCTGCTGGGATCAGAAGATTCTGGATGCGTTACATATTCCTGCTTCCATGCTTCCCGAAGTCAGACCGTCCAGCTGTATCTTTGGCTATACAAAAGAACATATCCTTGGCGGTACGATTCCGATTGCCGGTGTGGCAGGTGATCAGCAGTCAGCTCTGTTTGCGCAGTGCTGTTTTGAAACAGGAGATGTAAAAAACACCTATGGTACCGGCTGTTTTCTGCTGATGAATACCGGAGAAAAGCCTGTGGAGCCAAAAGACGGTATGCTGACCACTCTTGCAGCCAGTGCCGACGGTAAAGTACGGTATGCTCTGGAGGGCAGTGTTTTTGTTGCCGGAGCAGCGATCCAGTGGCTCAGAGATGAAATGGGACTGATCACTACAGCCGAGGAGACTGAAGAACGATGCCGGAATGTGTCCGATACCAACGGTGTATATCTTGTGCCGGCATTTACAGGGCTTGGGGCTCCATACTGGGATCCGTATGCCCGGGGTGTGCTGACCGGGATCACCCGGGGTACGAACAAAGATCATGTGATCCGCGCCACAGTAGAATCCCTGGCTTATCAGGTCAGTGATCTTGTGGCTGTGATGGAAGAGACCAGCGGAATACAGATCAGATCGCTTAAGGTGGATGGCGGAGCCAGTGCCAATAATTTCCTTATGCAGTTTCAGTCAGATATTCTGCAGGTTCCGGTACTGAGACCGGAGATTTATGAAACTACGGCATTGGGAGCCGCATATCTGGCGGGTCTGGCATCAGGCTATTATCAGGATCTGGATGAGATCAGAAACCTCTGGCATCTTGGCAGAGAATTTACCCCGGAAATGGATGTACAGAAGATGAGTTCCCTGATCTGTGGCTGGAAGCGGGCGGTTTCCTGCAGCTTTGGCCTGGGAAAAGATATCTGAATAATATAAGACGAACGAGGCTGTTCACTTGACAATTTTGAAAAATTGCCGTCGAATAGCCTTTTTGTATGGAAAAAAAGCTTTTTTCGGCTGTATTTCGCCGATATGACCATTGAAAAAAAAGATTTGTTCCCTTATAATAAACTCGGCTGAAATTGTTATATTATTACAGGAAAAGCCACGGCAGATCCTGTAATCAGATTTATGGCGTATTAACGCCAGTTATGAGAATCTGTTCGCAGTTTTTCATAAGCCATATTCTAATACAAATGGAGGGCTGAATTAATGAGTAACACAGCACAAAGCGCAGCAAGCCTGAGAATTGCTTCTCTGCTTGACGACAACAGTTTTGTTGAGATCGGCGGCAAGGTTACAGCCAGAGCTACTGATTTCAATCTGTCTGAGAAGGAGACTCCTTCTGACGGCGTTATCACAGGCTACGGTGTGATCGACGGTAATCTCGTCTATGTTTACAGCCAGGATGCTTCCGTTCTGGGTGGAACCATCGGTGAGATGCATGCCAGAAAAATCGCCAGACTGTATGACTTCGCCATGAAAACAGGAGCACCGGTGATCGGACTGATCGACTGTGCAGGTATCCGTCTGCAGGAAGCTACCGATGCTTTGAATGCGCTGGGAGAAATCTACCAGAAACAGGCAGCAGCATCCGGAGTTATTCCGCAGATTACCGCAGTATTCGGTACATGCGGCGGCGGACTTGCTATCGTTCCGGGCATGACGGACTTTACATTTATGGAAGAGAAGAAAGCAAAAGTATTTGTCAACTCTCCGAACGCTCTTGAAGGCAATGAAGTTTCCAAATGTGATACCGCAAGCGCTGACTACCAGAGCAAAGAGACCGGTCTTATCGACTATGTGGGATCTCAGGAAGATATCCTTTCCCAGATCCGCATGCTGGTTTCCCTGCTCCCGTCCAACAATGTGGACGATGACACCTATACAGGATGCGAGGATGATCTGAACCGCGTATGTGCAGATCTTTCTGACTGCGCCGCAGACGCTGCAGTAGCGCTTTCCCGTATCGCTGATGATCAGATCTTTTTTGAGACAAAGGCTGATTACGGCAAAAACATGGTTACCGGTTTCCTGAAACTGAACGGTGCTACCGTTGGTGCAGTAGCCAACAGAACCGCAGTTTTCGGTGAAGATGGTGAGATCGCTGAGAAATTCGACGCAGTTCTTTCTCCCCGCGGAGCAAAGAAAGCTGCTGAATTCGTTAAGTTCTGCGATGCTTTTAATATTCCGGTACTTACATTGACAAATGTCAAAGGATTTATGGCTACCAAATGTGCAGAGAACAACATTGCCAAATCTGTTGCTTCTCTGACCTATGCTTTTGCCGAGGCTACAGTGCCGAAGGTAAACGTGATCGTAGGTGATGCTTTCGGCAGCGCATACGTTGCCATGAACAGCAAATCCATCGGCGCAGATATGGTTTACGCATGGCCGAATGCCAAGGTTGGTATGATGGATGCCACAGCCGCAGCCAAGATCATGTACGCCGATGCTGACGCAGCTACCATGAAAGAAAAAGCTGCTGAGTACGAAGCTCTGCAGTCCAATGTTCTTTCCGCTGCAAAACGTGGTTATGTAGATACCATTATTGAGCCCGAGGACACAAGAAAATATGTGATCGGTGCTTTTGAGATGCTTTACGCAAAGAGAGAAGATCGCCCGGCTAAAAAACACGGTACGGTTTAAGCGAGGTGAAGCAGATGAAAAAGATAACAAAAAAATTAATGGCAGTTCTTCTTGCCATCGTGTGCATGGCCTCTCTGGCCGCCTGCGGTTCCAAGGTGGAGGTATCTCCTGTAGACGAGGCAACACAGAGCTATCTGGTAGGTCAGATGGAATCTCTTCTGTCCACACTCGGCGGAATGTCTGCGGAAGAATTAAAAATGTACGAAGAAGTGGACGATACCTTTACAGTTGCCGCTGTGACCAATTTTGAAGGTGTTATGGAAGAGCTTGGTGCATATAAAGGCATCGAAAGTACTGAGATTGAAGTGGATGAGAAGGAATATACCGTAACATCCCTTGTTCAGTACGAACAGAGAGCAGCGATCGTAACACTGACTCTGGAGTTCAAATCCCAGAGCTTTACACCAATGTCCATCACCTTTGATGCTCAGTATTCTATGGGAGAGACCCTGCAGCGTGCCGGCCTGAACACTCTTATGGGTGTCGGCATCGTATTCTGTGTACTTCTGTTCCTGTGCTTCCTGATCTCTCTGTTCAAATATGTCAGCAAGCTTTCCGGCGAAGACAAAAAAGAGCAGAAAAAAGCTCCGGCTCCGGCAGCTCCGGTTGTTACAGCCGCAGCACCTGCAGAGGAAACAGATGATCTGGAACTGGTTGCCGTTATTGCTGCAGCGATCGCCGCAGCCGAGAATACTTCCACCGACAGCTTTGTTGTTCGTTCCATCAAAAAAGTGAATAAGAGTAAATGGCGCAATGCCTAATTAACAGGAGGAAATCATGATGAAAAACTATACAATCACAGTCAATGGCAATGTATACGATGTAACAGTAGAAGAAGGACAGACTTCCGGCGCTCCCGCAGCAGCTCCGAAAGCAGCACCCAAGGCAGCTCCGAAAGCAGCAGCACCGGCAGCAGCTCCCGCAGCAGCAGGTTCTGTTACTGTAGCCGCTTCCGTACCGGGTAAAGTATTCAAGGTAGAAGCAAGCGTTGGACAGAGCGTTAAAGCCGGTGACAACATCGTAATCCTGGAATCCATGAAGATGGAGATCCCGGTAGTTGCTCCCCAGGACGGTACCGTAGCAAGCATCAATGTTGCAGTTGGCGACGCTGTAGAGAACGGCGATACACTGGCTACTCTGAACTAATGATGAACTTGCTGAAACTTTAATGGAGGTACTGACATGTCTTATGTGACAAATACTTTGTCAAATCTGTTAGCGCAGACTGCGTTCATGAATCTGAGTGTAGGCAACTACATCATGATCCTTGTAGCCTGTGTCTTCCTGTATCTGGCAATCAGAAAAGGTTTTGAGCCTCTGCTTCTTGTACCGATCGCTTTTGGTATGCTTCTGGTAAATATCTATCCTGATATTATGGCCGAAGCTTACGTAGATGCCAACGGTATCGAGCATGCAGCCGGCTTACTGCATTATTTTTATATACTGGATGAATGGAGTATCCTGCCGTCTCTGATCTTTATGGGCGTAGGTGCCATGACAGACTTTGGTCCGCTGATCGCAAACCCGAAGAGCTTCCTTCTGGGTGCCGCAGCTCAGCTGGGTATCTATGCTGCTTATTTCTTCGCCATCTTTATGGGATTCGGCGGAAAAGCAGCAGCAGCTATTTCTATTATCGGTGGTGCCGACGGACCGACATCCATCTTCCTGGCCGGTAAGCTTGGCCAGACCGGTCTGATGGGACCGATCGCGGTGGCGGCATATTCGTATATGGCTCTGGTTCCGATCATTCAGCCGCCTATCATGAAATTATTCACCACAGAAGAAGAGAGAAAGATCAAGATGGAACAGCTTCGTCCTGTATCCAAACTGGAAAAAATCCTCTTCCCCATCGTTATCACTATCGTTGTATGTATGATCCTGCCGACGACAGCTCCGCTGGTTGGTATGCTGATGCTGGGTAACCTGTTCCGTGAGTGTGGCGTTGTTAAACAGCTGCAGGAGACTGCTTCCAACGCTTTAATGTATATCGTAGTTATCCTGCTGGGTACATCCGTAGGTGCTACCACCAGTGCAGAAGCATTCCTTAATCTGGATACCATCAAGATCGTTGTTCTCGGTCTGATCGCTTTCGCTATCGGTACCGCAGGTGGTGTTATATTTGGTAAGATCATGTGCAAGGCTACTCACGGCAAGATCAATCCGCTGATCGGTTCTGCCGGTGTATCCGCTGTTCCGATGGCAGCCCGTGTTTCCCAGAAGGTTGGTGCAGAAGCTGATCCGACCAACTTCCTTCTGATGCATGCTATGGGTCCGAACGTTGCCGGTGTTATCGGTACTGCAGTTGCAGCCGGTACATTCATGGCTATTTTCGGTGTTTAATTTCAACTAATATGGAGGTTTCATTATGGCAGAAATTGCAAAAAAGCCAATTAAAATTACAGAGACCATTCTGCGTGATGCTCATCAGTCTCTGATTGCCACCCGTATGACTACCGATCAGATGCTTCCGATCGTTGAGAAACTGGATAAAGTCGGTTATCATTCCGTAGAGTGCTGGGGCGGTGCTACATTCGACGCATCCCTTCGTTTCCTGAAGGAAGATCCCTGGGACAGACTTCGTAAGTTCCGTGACGGATTTAAAAATACCAAGCTGCAGATGCTGTTCCGTGGACAGAACATTCTGGGTTACAGCCAGTATGCAGATGACGTTGTAGAGTATTTCGTTCAGAAATCTCTGGCAAATGGTATCGATATTATCCGTATCTTTGACTGTATGAACGATATCCGTAATCTTGAAACTGCTGTAAAAGCCGCTAACAAAGAGAAAGGACATGCACAGGTTGCTCTGTCCTACACTCTGGGCGAGGCTTATACACTCGAATACTGGACAGATATGGCCAAGAGAATCGAGGATATGGGTGCAAATTCCCTGTGTATCAAGGATATGGCCGGTCTGCTGCTTCCGTATACAGCAACAGAGCTGGTTACTGCTCTGAAAGAGACCGTAAGCATTCCGATCCAGCTGCATACGCACTACACTTCCGGTGTGGCTTCCATGACATATATGAAGGCAGTTGAGGCTGGTGTTGATGTGATCGATACAGCTATGTCTCCGTTTGCTCTGGGTACATCCCAGCCGGCTACAGAGGTTATGGTAGAGACCTTTAAAGGTACTCCCTACGATACCGGTTTTGATCAGAAGCTGTTGGCTGAGATCGCTGACTACTTCCGTCCGATCCGTGACGAGGCTCTGGAAAGCGGCCTGCTCAATCCGAAGAACCTTGGCGTTAACATCAAGACTCTGCTGTATCAGGTGCCGGGCGGTATGCTGTCCAACCTGACATCTCAGCTGAAAGATCTTGGCGCAGAGGATAAATATTACGAGGTACTGGAAGAGGTTCCGCGTGTACGTAAGGATCTGGGTGAGTGCCCGCTGGTTACTCCGTCTTCCCAGATCGTTGGTACACAGGCTGTTATGAACGTAATCCAGGGTGAGCGCTATAAGATGGTTCCGCAGCAGACAAAAGACGTACTGAGCGGAAAATACGGCGCTACTGTTAAGCCGTTCAATCCGGAAGTTCAGAAGAAATGTATCGGTGATGTTGAGCCGATCACCTGCCGTCCGGCTGACCTGATTCCGCCGCAGCTGGATAAGCTGAAAGAGGAGATCGCTCCTTACATGCAGCAGGATGAGGATGTGCTGACTTACGCTCTGTTCCCGCAGGTTGCTATGGACTACTTCAAATACAGAGATGCGCAGCAGACAAAGGTTGACGCTACTGTAGCTGATACTGAGAATAAAGCTTATCCCGTATAAGATGTAGATTAAAAATCCCCCTTACCGCGTAAATGTTGTGAGGGGGATTTTTTTTGAGGAAATACAGGAAACGCAGCGGCAGGCAGGGAGGTCTGGAGGGTACATTATGTGGGGGAAAACAGTGCAACGCCTGGCTGAGCTAAGTGCTAACTTCGACTACTGCGCTCAGGAATGCCTTCGCGCAGAGTCTGCGTAAGCACTGGATCTCATCCAGGCTAAGGGCGCACTTTAATCGTTTTCCCCCACATAATGTACCCTCCAGACCTCCCTGCCTGCCGCTACGTTTCCTTCCGTTTCTGGCTTTATACAGAAAAACAGGCCGCGCAAGGGTCCGGCAGGTATATATGGTATTTCAAACGATCAAAGCGCGTTTTTAGTCTGCAGGAGATCCAGTGCTTACGTAATCTTATGCGCGAAGGCATTCCTGAGCGCATTAGATGGAGTTGGCACTTAGCTCCTGCAGACGTTGCGCTTGTTTGAAATACCATATATACCTGCCGGACCCTTGCGCGGCCTGTTTTTCGTCCGTCATTTCTTCTCCTAGTCATTCCCCATCCCACAAATTTGCAAGTATAGCTTTCTTTTTCTTGCAAATTTGTGTATAATCAGAATCTGGTGGGAAAAGAAAGCTTTCCCGCAAATCTCTATACGAAAGCAACAATAGCGGAGGAAAAATGGACACAAAAGACAATCTGCTGGTGAGGATTCAGTCCCAGTACAAAACATTCAGTAAAGGGCAGAAACGGCTGGCTTCATATATTCTTGAGCATTATGACAAAGCAGTATTTCTGACGGCGGCAAAGCTCGGAAAGGAAGCCGGTGTCAGCGAATCGACAACCGTGCGTTTCGCAACGCAGCTGGGATTTGAAGGATACCCGGAATTTCACCGTGCACTGGAAGAGCTGGTGCGCAACAAACTGAATTCCATACAGCGGATGAAAGTGACCTACGGTAATGTGCCGCAGGTAGAAATACTTGACCGGATCCTGCATTCGGACATTGAAAAAATCAAAATGACCATGGAAAGTATTGACCACGACGCGTTCAATATGGCAGTAAATACACTGTCCTCAGCAAAAAATATCTATATTATCGGGATTCGAAGCTGTGCGCCGCTGGCTAATTTCCTTGGCTTTTACATGAATTATATCTTTGAAGGCGTGCATGTGCTGACAACACATAATACCAGCGAGATTTTTGAACAGATGGTGCGGATCAATGAAGAAGATGTGATTTTTGGCATCAGTTTTCCGAGGTATTCTATGCTGACGTTAAAAGCTCTGGAGTTTGCCAACAAACGCCAGGCTAAGGTAATTACATTGACAGACAGTGTACATTCACCGATCAATCTGTATTCTTCCTGCAATCTGATCGCCAGAAGTGATATGGCATCTATCGTAGATTCCCTGGTAGCGCCCTTAAGTATTATCAATGCTCTTGTGGTAGCTCTTTGTATGAAGAAACAGGATGAAGTGGTACGCACTCTGGAAAATCTGGAAAATATCTGGGATGAATATCAGGTGTACAGTAACGATGAGATAAATCCTGTGGATCCCAAAATGAGGATTGTATCTTCCGGTGAGGAAAAGAAAATATGAGTGAGATCGTAATAATTGGCGGCGGTGCTGCAGGCATGATGGCGGCAGCCAGATTGTCTGTTCCCGGATCCCGGGTGCATATTTTTGAACGAAATGAGAAACTCGGCAAAAAGTTGTTTATCACCGGAAAGGGACGGTGTAATCTGACAAATGCCTGTGACCGGCAGGAGCTGATGGATGCCATGGTCACGAACGGTAAGTTTATGTTCAGCTCGCTGTCAGCTTTTGATAATATAGCTGTTATACAGTATTTTGAAGAACTGGGTCTTAAACTGAAAACAGAAAGAGGCATGCGGGTATTTCCTGTATCCGATCATTCCTCCGATGTGATCAGGACGCTGGAAAATCAGCTGAAAAAGAAAAATGTCTGCATACATCTCAACAGCAGAGTAAAAACTCTGGATATAAGGGACAAAAAGGTGTGCGGTGTTGTACTGGAAAACGGCTGTACGGTGCCTGCAGATTACGTGATCGTAGCGACGGGAGGAATGTCTTATCCGGTGACAGGATCTTCCGGAGATGGTCTGCGCTTTGCGAAAGAACAGAATATCAAAGTTACGGATGTCATGCCATCCTTGGTGCCGATGGTGACAAAAGAAGAGTATATTCCTGCAATGCAGGGCCTTTCGCTGAAAAATGTGGAGTTGAAGCTTCTGCAAAAGGGGAAAACAGTATATAAAGAGTTTGGAGAAATGCTGTTTACACATTTTGGTGTCAGCGGACCCCTTGTATTAACGGCCAGTGCCCGGTGCGGCAAACGTCTGAGTAAGGGAGAAATGCAGGCATTTATTGATCTGAAGCCTGCGCTGTCGCTGGAACAGCTGGATCATCGTCTGATCCGGGAATTCCAGGAAAATCCAAAAAAACAGCTGGCAACAATCATGGGAAGCCTGCTGCCGTCTAAGATGATCGATCCGTTTCTGGGTATCGTTGCACTGGACAGCAGAAAAATGGCCTGTGAAACATCAAAAGGGGAACGCGCAGCGATTGCAGGCTTGTTAAAAGCATTCCCATTTACGGTTACAGGGCTTCGAGGATTTGAAGAGGCGATCATAACCAAAGGCGGCGTTTCGGTACGTGAAATAGTTCCGAAAACTATGGCCTGCAAACAGGTAGAAGGGCTTTATTTTGTCGGTGAAGTGCTGGATCTGGATGCTGTGACCGGTGGATTTAATCTTCAGATTGCCTGGTCTACAGCAGCGGCGGCCGCAGCGGACATTCAGGAAAAAATACAGTAGAGTGAGGTAGAGTATGAGCTATTCCATAGCAATCGACGGACCGGCCGGGGCCGGAAAAAGTACCATTGCCAGGGCAGTGGCCAAAGAGCTTTCTTTTATTTATGTGGATACAGGTGCCATGTACAGAGCCATGGCCTACTATTTCCTGCAGCAGGGAATAGCAGAGAATGAGACAGATAAAATCAAAAACGCCTGTCAGCATGCGGATGTTTCCATTGCCTATAAAAATGGAGAACAAAAGGTTATCCTTAATGGTGAGGATGTTACTCCCTATATTCGCAGTGAAGCTGTAGGTAATATGGCATCCAAAAGTTCTCCTGTACCGGAGGTCAGAGCAAAACTTACACAGCTGCAGAAAGATCTGGCAGCAAAAGAGAATGTGGTCATGGATGGCCGTGATATTGGTACCTGTGTGCTTCCGAAGGCGCAGGTCAAAGTATATCTTACAGCCAGTACACATACCCGCGCGATGAGAAGGTATAAGGAACTTCTGGAAAAAGGACAGTCAGATGCTGATATAGAGAAGATCGAAGCAGATATCGAGGAGCGGGATTACCGGGATATGCACAGAGAAATTTCCCCACTGTGTCAGGCGAAGGATGCTGTGCTTGTTGACTCTTCAGAAATGACAATTGAGGAAGTGGTGAAAAAGATTCTTTCACTGGTCAAAGAAGACTGATTGTAACTGTTCGTTACAGTTTACTGGCTTGCCGGGGAACAGTAACAACCGGTTCATAGCAGACCGAATCCCCTGCCGATGAGACCGTTGGAATACGATTTAGAAAGAAGGACAATATGGAAGTAACACTGGCAAAAACAGCAGGCTTTTGTTTCGGGGTAAAAAGAGCCGTGGACAAAGTATATGAACTGGCGGATCAGGAAGATACAGTATATACTTTCGGTCCGATCATTCACAATGAGGAAGTAGTGCAGGATCTGGAAAGCAAAGGAGTAAAGGTGCTTAATTCGCTGGATGAATTGACCGCTGTAACAGACGGTATTGTTGTTATCCGGTCCCATGGTGTGCCCAGGGAGGTTTATCAGCTGATGGATGAGAAACACATTCGTTATGCTGATGCCACATGCCCTTTTGTGAAAAAAATTCACAAACTGGTTGAAAAGCATAGTCGGGAAGGACGTCGTATCGTGATCGTTGGGAACGACCATCATCCGGAGGTGGAAGGGATCAAAGGATGGTGCCTGACACCTCCGATAGTGATCAGCACGACAGAAGAGGCAGGGAACCTTCCGATTTCGCAATCTGAGCCGATTTGTGTGGTTTCACAGACGACATTTAATTACAACAAATTTAAAGATATAGTTGAAATTCTCGAAAAAAAGCGTTATGATAGAATTGTTTTAAATACGATCTGTAGTGCAACAGAAGAGCGGCAGGAGGAAGCTGTTCGCCTTGCTTCCCAGGTAGACGCGATGATCGTGATTGGAGGCAAAACCAGCTCGAACACACAGAAACTATTTGAAATATGCAGTAATGCATGTGAAAATACTTACTATATACAGACACTCGTTGATTTGGATATCAAGCCTTTTCAATCTTTTCGTCATGTAGGTATTACCGCAGGGGCTTCCACCCCAAACAAAATAATTGAGGAGGTTCAAAGATATGTCAGAATTAAGCTTTGAGCAAATGTTGGAAGATTCTTTCAAAACTATCAGAAACGGAGATGTGGTTGAAGGCACTGTAATTGGTGTTAAGCCGGAAGAGATTATTTTAAATATCGGCTATAAGGCAGATGGTGTTCTTACCAAGAGTGAATACAGC
>CALZOU010000051.1 GCA_945827805.1 uncultured Lachnospiraceae bacterium | reverse complement strand
GTTTTGATGAACGGATTTCCGAGATTATCTGTTCAGAGTGGGACACCCGCTACAATAAGAAATTCAACCGTTTTTTAAAGAAAGCAACTCTGAAATACCCGGCCGCGGACATCGATGAATCCATTTATGATGCAGACCGATTCCTGGATACAACTACCATTGAAAGGCTTGCTTCCTGTAACTGGATTGACGAAGGAAAGAACCTTCTTATCACCGGAAGCACAGGTTCTGGTAAAACCTACATATCCAATGCTCTATGCATCAGCGCATTGCGGTTATTCCATACTGTAAGATACGTCAAGGCCAGCACACTGATCTATGAGTTAGAACAGGCTCAGGTTACAGGCGAATATCTAAACTATACAAAGAAGCTGGCAGCTCTTGATCTGCTTGTTATAGATGACTTTGGATTGATGGAGCTGGACATTGATAAATGCCGCAACCTCTTTGAAGTCATCGACAGCAGAGACTGCCGCCATTCTACAATGGTGATTTCGCAGATCCCTGTATCCAGCTGGTATGAATTGTTTCAGGACAACACTTATGCGGATGCCTGCATGGATCGTATCGTCCATAATGCATATCGGCTTGAATTTAACGGAAGGAACATGAGAAATCCTTCCAGATAACCTACACATTGATCTACAAGTGGTCAGATAAAGCGAACTCGAGGTCAGCTCATCCGAGCTGACCGGTCAGTTCGTCCGAATTTAGCAATTTCGATTATCGAATTCCGAAATAGGAGGAAATAAATTGATGCAGCAAATAACATTAACTGAAAAAACAATCTTAATAACCGGAGCGGCTGGATTCATTGGTTCAAACCTTGTCTTGGAACTTCTGAAAACTCAGTCCCCGCTTACTATCGTCGGCATTGACAACATGAATGACTACTACAATTACCGTGACAGGCACGCTTAACAGGGAGATTCCTTTTAAGAAAATTGAGAGCCGGCGGATGCAGAAAGTGCTGAGTTATATGGAGGAGCATATCAGTGAATCTCTGCAGGTGCAGCAACTGGCGGATTACGTGGGGATGGATCGTTCCTACTTCTCCCGCAGATTCAAGTCAGAGTTTAAAATGTCACCGATGCAGTATCTGACATCCATGAAAATGAGTGTGGCGACACGGGAACTACTGTATGGAGCCAGTGTGTTCCAGGCGGCAATTCACGTGGGATACACAGATGAAAAAGCTTTTTCCCGGGCATTTAGTTCATACATGGAGATGCCTCCGGGGAAATATAAAAAAGTCACATTCTGCAACCTTAAGTCACAATATGGAAGATATTCAGAAAATTCATGAGCCGGAAATCTATTTGGATATGGAACGCACGCAGCAGTACACTGAAAAAATGCAGGAGATTTTTGATGGTATTATCGAAGTGAATCAGGTGGGAGCCAGAGGACTGTGGTTTACTCCCTTTGATTATCTGATCCGTGTACTGGGCATTCAGGAGACCATGTACAATATGATGGATAACCCGGAATTTGTGGAAGCTGTTGTAAAAAGATACGTGGACTGCTGTATGGTCCGCATGGCAAAGTACAGAGAACCGGGTGTATGGGCTTCCAATAACAGTTCCTGTCGTGTGGGGTCCGGAGGTTATGGCCTGGTAAGCTGCCTGGATCCCCGGGAAAATGCGCCGGATCATTGTGATACTATGCAGATGTGGGGTTGCGGCAATGCGCAGATTCTTTCTCAGGTAAGCCCTGAAATGCATATGCAGTTTTCTCTGCAGTATGAGATGGAATGGCTGAAACAGTTTGGATTAAATTATTATGGATGCTGCGAACCGCTGTATAACAAGATGGATATCATGGACAAGATTCCGAGACTGCGAAAAGTGTCTATGAGCCCATGGAATAAATGGGATTTGGCGGCAGAGCGGTGTAAAGGAAAATATGTCATGAGCTGTAAACCTAATCCGGCTATTTTCGCCGTGGGCGATTTCCATGAAGACCTGGCTCGGGCAGAGCTTGAGAAGATCCTTCGTCAGACAGAAGGATGCTCTATCGAGATCGTCATGAAGGATATCAGTACAGTAGATTACAAACCGTGGAAACTGTGGCGCTGGGCAGAGATCGCCAGAGAGACCATCGATGCCTGGTATAACTGAATCGGGGTTTCTGGAAACAAAAGCGGAGAATGGGATAGCAGTGTATGATACTGCCTTGGAATAGGGACAATATAAATACTTCCAACAGATACCGAATGACATTATCTCGAAAGTCCTTCGGTAATCTTGTATTAGGATACTTTGGTATTATTTTCGGATGAAATAATAACATTATATTATTTAAACGTTTAAATTAAATATCAGTCTCTTATTGAATATGACGAATAAATTTATTATAATATTACAAGAAATGTGAATAATTACTATTTTGGGCTATGCCTGAAGATGGAATAAAAGGACGGAAAAGAATGGCTGGGAAGGAAAAAAGAGAAAAAAAGAAAAAACGGGATTCCATCATCATTACTATTGAAGTGATCGTGGTATTTGCTGTTGTAGCTGCGATCATGGGAGTTGTGATTTACAAAAATGCATCTGCTTATATTAATACAGAAAAAGCGGTGGTTATAGACGGTGACAGTTATTCAGTATCTGATGTAAATTATTTCTATTATGCATTCTACAATCAGTTTTGCAAAGAAAATTCCTCGTATCTGGAGTATATGTTTGATGAAGAAAAGTCATTAAAGGATCAGAAATATGACGAAGGTGTAAGCTGGTTCTCTTATTTTTTGGATGAAACGATCACCAGTATGACAGGGACTGTAGAGGCGGCAAAGGAGGCAAAGAACAACGGATACGAACTGAGCTCCGACAGCCGTAAAGAAATACAGGATTATATGGACGGCATAACACAGTCAGCAGAGAATGCCGGGATGTCTGCCGACGATTATATTGAGAAAATCTATGGCAGCGGGATGACTATGGAGCGTTATGAACAGCTTATGGAGATATCCTATCTGGCCACAGAGTTTGCCGATAAGGTATCAGCAGATTTTACCTGTACGGATGAGGATATCGATCAGTATTTTCAGGACCATCCGGACGGATTTGTATTTGCTTCCTACGAAAGAGCGTATGTAAAAGCCTGTGATAAGGAAGAAGAACCTACACAGGAACAACGGGACAGTGCCAAAAAGACAGCGGAGGATATTCTTGCCGCCTATCAGTCCGGTACAGATCTGGAAACAGCGGCCGACAAGTTTGGCGCAGTGTATTATGCAACGGAGGATGCATATTACAGCAGCGCATATTCCTACGGTGACTGGCTGTTTAAAGAAGACAGAGCAGCCGGTGATACGGCGGTCATTGATGATACTCAGGGATATTACGTTATGGTGTTCAGAGAACGTGGTCCCCACAGCTACCAGACCGTAGATATTCGGGATATTGCCTTGAAGATTGATAAGAGTGGTCTGGACAGCAGTGCCGCTGATTATCGGGATAGGGTTTCACAATTGTATGAAGAGTCCTGTCTGAAAGCGGAAGAACTTAAGAAGGATTGGGAAACAGCGGGAAAAACAGAAGAGTATTTTGCCAAGCTGGCAGATGAAAATACATCCACAGAAAATCTGAACGGCGGTCTGTACGAGAAACTGAAAAAAAATGTTCTGAATACAGCCGTTGACAAATGGTGTTTTGATACTTCCCGGAAGCCGGGAGACTGTCAGATCATTTACACAGAAGAAGGTTTCCATCTTGTTTATTTTGTGGGTAAGAACGAAGAAGCATGGAGAACAGAAGTACTGCAGCAGATGCAGGCTGACAGTGATGACGCATGGTATAACAGTCTGATGGAAAAAGCGAAGGTCAAACGCTATGATAAAGCGTTGGATCTTGTAGCAGATTCCCTGGCTTGATTATATGGTTACAAAAAAGGAAAGGAGCAATAGGATATGAGCAACGAAGTGTATGCCTTGGACATGCAGAAAGTATCAAAAAGATTTCCGGGTACGCTGGCCGTTGACCAGGTTGATTTCCGAGTGAAAAAAGGGGAAGTTCACGCACTGATGGGTGAAAATGGTGCAGGTAAATCAACTCTGATGAAAATGTTGAATGGTCTGTTTAATGACTATACAGGCGATATCTACATTAATGGCGAAAAGAAATTACTGCATTCCCCAAGTTTGGCGAAGGAGGCAGGTATAGGAATGGTTTATCAGGAACTGTCCCTTGCCAGAAGAATCTCCATTTATGAAAATCTTCTTGTTGGAAGACTGCCGAAAAAGAACGCTTTATTTATTGATAAAAAGAAAGCAATTGAGGAGTCAAAGAAGCTGCTGGCAAGAGTTGGTCTTGATTACATCGATCCTACAAAGGATATTTCCGAGATCAGCCAGTGCGAAGCACAGTTGGTTGAGATTGCAAAGGTGCTTGGATTTAACCCGTCCATTATCGTTATGGATGAGCCTACATCTGCTCTTTCTTCTGAAGAGGTTAATCGTCTGTACGGCATTATCCGTCAGCTAAAAGCAGAGGGACTTGCCATCGTATATATCTCTCATCATCTGGCTGAGATCTTTGAAATCGCAGATAACGTTACTGTAATGCGAGATGGTAAACTGGTAGGGTCTCTGCCTGTTACAGAGACAAATCCGGATCATCTGGTAGAGATGATGGTAGGTACACCGGTACAGAACTTCTATAAAGATCATGAGACAAAGATCCAGGATGAGGTCGTACTCAGTGCCCATGATTTTACAAGATGGGGATTTTTCCATCATGTGGATTTTGAACTTCATAAAGGTGAAGTGCTTGCTATATGCGGTCTGGCCGGTGCCGGACGTACAGAGATCGCCAGAGGTCTGATCGGTGTGGATAAGACAGACGGCGGTACCGTAAAGATTCACGGAAAAGAAGTTCATTTCAAAAACTTTGGTGAAGCGATCGCCAATGGCCTTGGTTATCTGACAGAGGACAGAAAAGTTGTTGGACTTGCTCTGAATCAGACGGTTGCAGATAATGTTACCACCTGTATTATCGATAAATACAGCAAGGGTATTCTGTTCAAACCTTCATCCCTGAACAATCTGGTAGATGAAAAGATCAATGAGATGAGTGTCTATCCTGCAGACAGAAATCGTCTGGTGGGCAGCTTCTCCGGTGGTAATCAGCAGAAAGTTCTGATGGCTAAATGGCTGGCATCTGAGGTAGATATCCTGATCCTTGATGAGCCGACCCGTGGTGTAGACGTTAATGCTAAACAGGTTATCCATAATGTAGTTAAAAACTATGTATCAAAAGGAAACTCTGTTATTCTTCTTTCTTCTGACCTTCCGGAAGTTGTTGGTCTGGCTGATCGTGCCGTTATCCTTCGTGAAGGTCATATCATCGGCGAGATCCAGAAGAAAGATATGACAGAAAACTCAATTTTGATGGCAGCAAATGGGGAGGGAGAGTTCGTAAAATGTCAGAAGTAAAGAAAAACGAAAACACTACTGCTCCTAAAGTGGATACAAGAAAAATGGAAATCAACAAATTCAGCCTGTTGTTCAACAAAATGGGCATCTGGATCATCGTTATTGCGCTGATGATCCTGGGAATGATCGTTTCCAAAGGTCAGTTCTTTACATCCAGTAACATTCAGTCCATTCTGGAGGCAGTAGCTCTGACCGGTATGGTCTGCAGTGGTTTGTTCTATGTTACATATTCAGGAAATATGACGGATATGTCCGTGCCCATTACCATGGCATTTGGTGGTGTTATGGCTATCCAGTGCATCAATTTTGGGTTCATCGGTGCCATTCTGGCAGGTGTGCTGACCGGCGTGGTTATCGGTTTGATCAACGGTTTTATGATTGGTAAAATGAGAGCAAATGCCATCATCTGGACACTGGCTCTTAACCTTCTTCTCTCCGGTGTAATCCGTGTAGTATGGCAGGGAAAAATGCTGTACGCAGAGAAGATTGCTGATGAAGCGCATCAGAATTCCGCTAATCTGTTTTATTCGATCTCCAGAACATACATCGGAGGAATTATTTCTTTGATGGCCATCGTAATGCTGGTTATGTTCGTGATCTCCTGGCTGATCCTTACACAGACCGGTTTTGGCCAGAAACTGAAAATTATCGGTACTAACTATGAAGTGGCAAGATTTTCCGGTATTGACTGTACAAAGCAGATCATTACTGCCTATGTCATCAATGGTGTATGCAGCTCCATCGCCGGTATCTTTTATGCGGCTCTGAGAAAATGTGCTTCCTATGAGAATGGTACAGGTTATGACTTCGATGCTCTGACCGCTATTCTTCTGGGCGGTGTTGCTCTGACCGGTGGTAAAGGAAGTATGGTCGGCACCTTCGGCGGTGTACTTGCCTATGGTCTTCTGAACAACTGCCTGTCCTGGATCGGACTTGGTACTTATACAAAATACCTTGTACAGGGTATTGTGTTCCTGTTCATCGTATGGATGAATACATATTCAAACAGAAAATTAGGTAAGGCGTAAAGGAGGCAGATCATTATGAATAAAAAGAAATTAAATATTAATGCTGCTCTGATCAACAAAAACAGATCGTACCTGTTTCTGATTCTGATCTTAATCTGCGGCTTATTTGTTAAAAACTTTTATACGCCCTACAATATTCAGGCTGTAACCGGAAACGGCAGTCTTGTTATCTGGCTGGGTCTTGGCTTTACGATCGTACTGATCGCCGGTCACATGGATATGACGGTTATGTACCTGTCTACCTTCTCAGCACTGGTTTGTCTGGGAATGCATGCCAACCAGAAGCTGCCGTGGATGGTATGTATTATTATCGGCGCTTTGATCGGTATACTCAGTGGTATTATCATGGGTATCCTGGTTACCAAATTTAAAATTCACGCATTTATTGCCAGTATCGGTATGCAGCTGGTACTGAAAGGTGTAGCTTATCTGTATTCCAATGGTGCTGAGATCAGTATCGGGAAAGATTATACCTGGAATGAGGCTCTGAATGGAAAACTGATTCCGTTTATTCCCCTGTCCACATATTTTATTATCACGACCATATTTATCTTCATTATTATGATCGTACTTCGTTACACCAGACTTGGACGCAACATTCATATGGTGGGTGGTAATGCGGAAACAGCCTGGCTGGCCGGTATCAAGAGCGATTTTGTCGTAATCATGGCCTTTGTTATTTCCGGACTTGCAGCCGGATTGGGCGGAGCCTTAAACGGTATCTATTCCGGTGCTGCCAGCGTTACGATGGGTGAGAAAGGAATTTCTCCTTTCTACATGGCATTTACAGCATGCGTTATCGGTGGTACCGATATCTACGGCGGTAAGGGAAGTGTTATCTGGACCTATGTATCCCTGGTTGCTATTGCTTTCCTGAAATCTATCTGTAAATCTACAGAACTTCAGGTTCTCGTGATTGGTGCAGCCCTGGTTCTCTGTCTTGTATATGAGACCGTTGCAAAATACAATCGTGATAAAGTTGTTGGTCGCAGACCTAACCTGATGCTGGAATATAAGAAAGAAGCCGGCATCGAAAAATAATTCATGATTTAAAAGCAAAAGCTTTTAATAGAAAAAAAGAACAAGGAGGAACTAAGTAATGATGAAAAAGAGTTTGGCAGTTATGCTCAGTGGTGTACTCGTTCTGAGTGCAGGATTCATGACAGGTTGTGGTTCCAGCTCCAGTGCAGCACCGGAAGCATCTGCAGAATCTGAAGCACCCGCAGCACCGGAGGCATCTGCAGCACCGGAGGCATCTGCAGCACCGGAGGCATCCGCACCGGCAGAGACATCTGCAGCAACAGGAGAGGTACCGGCAGCAGCACAGGAATCTTATGCAAAACTGTTAGCAGCAGAGGAATCCCTGATGACAACAGATAACCATCCGATGATGGCAGAGGGCCTGAGCTTCGACATCCCGGCAGTAGACGGTGATTCCGCTTACTGTGAGGAGAATTACGAAGAGAACGAAGCTGCTCACTGGCACTACAAAGAGTACATTGACTGGGATACAGCCAATGACGCTACTTTCCCGGAATCTCCGGCTGACGGACAGATCGGCAAGAAAGTTATCTGTATCGTACACGGTGCTCATGCATGGACAACCTGCTATACAGATGCATTCAAGGCAGCTTGTGATGCTGTAGGTATGGAAGTTGAAGTCTTCGACCCGAACTGGGATCAGAGTACACAGGATGGTTACATTGATCAGGCTATCAATGAGCGTCCGGATGCAATCGCACTGATTCCGCTTTCTGCTGACCATGCTACACAGCAGTTCAAGAAGATCACAGATGCTGGTATCCCGGCATTCTGCTCCAACACAACACCGGAAGCTGACGCTATGAACTACATCATCGCTTACACTGGTCCGAATGACTGGTATCAGATGAGAAAACTTGCTGATATGTTAGGTGAGAAACTTGGCGGCAAGGGCGGCGTTGCTTACATCACACACAATGTAGGTGGTTCTCCGTACTATGCTCGTTGCTATGGTCCGCTGACAGAGCTGGCAGAGAAATATCCGGACATCCAGACACTGGACATCCAGTCTCCGGGATTCGAGGCAGCCGATGTTAAGCAGGTTGTTTCTGACTGGATCACAAAATACGGCGATCAGCTGAACGCTATCGTTCTGGCTGACGACTCTGACCAGGCTATCGGTGCTTCCGAGGCTTGTAAAGCAGCCGGACGTACAGACATCGTTATCGTAGCAGCTGGTATCTCTCAGCAGGGTCTTGACCTTGTTAAATCCGGCGATCTGTTCGGTCTGTCCTATCAGACATGCCAGGGTGATGCTGGTCTTTGCGTACGTACAATCTCCGAGTGGTTCTGCGGCATCGACATCAACCGTGTAAACTACCTGAGCACAGACGTATGTACAGCTGACAACGTAGCTGATTTCGAGCCGTGCCAGTGGTAATTTCCACAGTACAGCCGATTGAATTAATCAGGTAAGCTGAATCTTTGCCGGCAGGATATATTCCTGCCGGCATTTTTGCGCGTCATAGACGCGCTCTGAATGCTGAAAGTGCTGAGTATGACCCGACAGGATGAATCAAGAGCGCAGCACGCGCGACTTAGCGATCTGACAAAAACAGCAGAAAACTGGCGGTCTACCTGTATCTATATTAATTTCTCGCGACTTTAACGAGCACGACTCCGAGACTACAGGCTCGGAGCGAGCGCAGTAGGAGCAAGAAATTAATATAGATACAGGTAGACCGCCAGTTTTCTGCGTCTGTATCATCAAAAAACCAAATACCATCAGTTTGTATGAATCGTAGGATAACCATAAGAACGAAAAAACTGATTAGCCTTACGCTGCGCCTCACAAAGCGCATCTTCCGGTGCCACCCCATTCACGACCGTATCCTTAAAAGCAGTACACAGTATTTTTTCAATCCTGTTCTGCGGAATGATCAGCCTGTTTTTCTTATATGGTCCCGTTCTGTCATGAGAAAAAGGAATACTGTCACGAGTCAGAGCCAGCCAGGGGTAAAGACGCTGGAGCTCCTGGTTTCGATAAGGGGCAGATACGGGAGACTGACCGCTTAAAATCGTCAGATAGTAACTGATCTTTTTCTGGCAGATCCAGTTTAAAAAAGTAAAACATTCCCGCGCATGATCACTGTAAGCATGCAGACCAAGATTCCATCCCACATTGGCAGGCGATTTTCCGGGAATAAGTGCGAAGCCACTCCGTTTTCCGTGGCGCATGGCAAATTCCCGGTCTATACTTCCGGCATATTCGGAATAAGTGATCAGCATAGCGGTCTCACCATTTAGGTAACGATCCACTGTATCCTCTATGGACGTTGAAAAAGAGTCCGGCGGGCAATATTGCAGCGTTTCTATAAGACTGGAAAAGCAGCGGACAGATTCTGATGTATTGAAAGTGGGGCGTGAATAACCATCCCATAGATTGCCTTTCATGGCCCAGAGACGAATCAGTATTTCCGGTGCCAATACTTCGTTTGTGGCTGTTGCCATAGAGGTACCCCACAGAGTAGGAGAAGATGGGTTCATGCTGCGGGTAAAAAATGACGCAACGGCATTAAATTCTTCCCACGTCCGGGGCGGACGCAGAGAAATCTGGTGATCCTGGTGATATTTATTTCGCAGACTTCGATCTTCGAAAAAATCTTTCCGATAAAACAGAATTTGTGTACCACCTACCAGAGGCACACCGTAATATCGCTGTCCCAAAGCGCAGCTTTCCAGCTGGTTTTTAAAAAGAAGATGTTTTTGGAAGGAGGAACTTTCAATAAAATCCGTGATATCCGCCAGGCACTGGTTCTGTATAAGAAAAGGAAGCCATGGGATGTCATACATAAACAGATCACAGCTTTTTTCTGTGGATTCCAAAGAGAGAAAAATCTCATTAAACAATTTGTCCTGTGAAATTGTTTCACAGGAAATTTGGATTCCCGTTTCCTGTGAAAACAGATCAAAAAGCTTCTGCATGGCATGGGCTGTGGGAATGTCTGCCATAAGGATCTTCAGTTGCTGTCCGTTCTGCGAAAAGGACACAGGAGGAGATAAGGTCGTTGCGGGTGGAACGATAAATCCCTCATGAATACAGGTGTCGTCAAGGATATACTCCTGCTGAGGAAGGGACTGCGTTTTAATACGTTTCATCAGCAGATCAACAGCAGATGCACCAAGTTGGGCTGCTTGGCGTGAGGTATGGTACAGTCCGGGAATCTGGTCGCTGATGGTCCAGGATTCTTCCCCATAGCTGACGATGGTAATTCCCCGAGCAGCCTGAAGATTTTTGACGCGAAGTGCTTCTAGAAGTCCGGAAGCGAGCTCCTCCGAGGTGGTCAGGACAATCTGTGGAAAGGGAGCTGCCAGTTTTTCCAGACAGACCTGGAAAGCATTTTCCTTTGTCCCATCCGTATACAGAATCTGAACAGAAGAAAAACTATCCTTGCAGAAACCGGCTGTTGTTTCCTGCTCCGTAGAATACTCTTTGGCAGAACATAACAGCAGAACTCTCTGGTACTGCTGATCCAAGAACATCTGGGAGAGACAGGAAGAAGTCTTTTTGTAGGAAAAGCCTACCCAGTCAAAGGAAAGCTCTTTTGGTCTGCGCTCGATAAAACAGGCTGGAATGTGATAATCCAGAATATGTTCTTTAAAAAAATGGCTATTTTCCGGTTGGCAGCTAAAAATCACCAGACCATCCACATTTTGGCTGATCAGACTTAAAATCTCCTGCTGTTCTACTTCCGGTTCATTATCTGAAAATGACAGACGCAGTTCATATCCAAGTTCACGCAGTCTGCGTGAGATACCATCAAGAAGCAGAGAGGGAAAATGATCACGGTTGTTGGGCAATACTATGCCGATCAATCCGGAGGACAGGCTGCGCAGGTTTCTGGCAGAGCTGTTGGGAATGTATTTCAGCCGGTCGATCGCTTCCAGAACACGGGTTCGGGTTGATTCCTTTACATTTTTCTTTCCGCTGAGACAGCAGGACACAGTGGCGATAGAGACACCGGCTTCTTTTGCCACATCTTTCAGTGTTGCCATAGGGACACCTCCTTTTCTACAATATACCACAAAACAAACAATATCTAAACGTTTAGATTATTATCTCGGAAAAAGTATTTCTTTTGGAAAAAGACTTGGTAAAATAGAACTATCAAAAGCGAATACAAAAATAAAAAGAAGGAGAAAAAACTTATGACACGTAGAGAACGAGTTTTAGCATCTATCAATCACAAGAATACCGGTTCCCTTCCGATGGATCTGGGAAGTAATGTAAGTGCCGGTATTTCCGGTATGGCTTATGGTAATCTGAGAAAATATCTTGGCATTACTAACGGCCACAACCGTATTTACGATGTTGTACAGCAGGTTGCACAGCCGGAGATCGAGGTTCTGGATATCATCGGCGCTGACTGTCTTGATGTGGGAAGAGTTTACAATGTAGAGGACAGTGACTGGTACGATGTAACCCTGTCCGACGGAACTGCCGCACAGTGGCCATCCTGGTTCAAACCGGTTCACAATCCAGATGGATCCTATGATTATTTTGATGAGGAAGGAATTCACATTGCGCGTATGCCAAAAGGTGGTATGTGCTTTGACCAGCAGTACTTCCCATACAAAGACGATATCCCGGATAACCTGAATGATCTGGACAAACAGATGAGCCGCGTTATCTGGAGCACTCTGGTTCACTCTCCCTGGGATCATGCCGGAGAGGATCATTTTTATGAGGATCTGCGCCGCCGCTGTCTGGTACTTCGTGAGAGCACAGACCGTGCCCTGATGATCACCTGTGGATGCAACCTTTTCGAGTGGGGTACCTTCCTGAGAGGTATGGTTAACTATCTGATGGACATCTATTCTGAGCCGGATTTCATCATCGAGCTGAATGAGGCTCTGATGGAGAGACATCTGGAGTCCCTGAGAAAGACCTGCGAGGCCGTTGGCGATGTTGTGGATATTCTGAGATTCGGTGATGACCTGGGTATGAATACCGGAATGTTTATGTCTCGTGAGAAATACTGCGAACTGTTCAAACCGTATCATACAAAATTAAACGAGTATGTCCACACACATAGTAATATGAAGACCTTCCTGCACTCCTGCGGTTCTATTTCTCCGATCATGGGCGATCTGATCGATGCAGGATACGATATCATCAACCCGGTACAGACCACAGCAAAGGATATGGATCCGGCTATGCTGAAACGTGAGTTTGGTAAAGACATCACCTTCTGGGGCGGCGGATGCAACACCAGAAGTGTACTGAACAATGGAACTCCGCAGGAAGTTTACGATTACAGCCGCAGAATGATCGATATCTTCTTCCAGGACGGCGGATTTGTATTCAACCAGGAGCACAATATTCTTGGCGATGTTCCGCCGGAAAATATCATGGCTATGTACAAAGCTGTTGAGGATGCAAGAAAATAATCTGCAGGTAAAAATGGGGGTTTTTACAGCTGCATAATAGAAGATGCTGCAAAATGGCGGCTCTCCGGTATATACCAGAGAGCCGCCATTTTGCAGGAAAACAGTATATGGCCGGGAGTCCTGTTTCTGAACCGCCGGCCAAATAAGATCAGCGGGAGGTGATCCGGTAGGCCTGCCGGTAATGTGCCGGCGGCATACCTTCTGTCTCGTGGAATCTGCGGATAAAATGGCTGGTGTTGCAGAATCCCATCATTTCCGCAATTTCATCAATGGAATAGTCTGTCTGGAGCAGCAGATGCCGACTTTTCAGCAAACGTCGGTACATCACGTATTCCTGTGGGGTCATGTGATAGAAGGATTTGAACTGTTTCATAAAATAGGGCACACTGATGCCGCAAACCTCTGCCAGCTGCCGGTTGGTTATTTTTTCGCCAAGGTGGGCATCAATGTAAGCTTCGGCCCGGACAAAATTTTTCTGGATGTTCTGGGATATCTCTGCCTGGGAAAAACGTGTTTCATACTGCAGCAGAGAAAAGAGCATATGATAGATTTCTTTGGAGGGATTGTAAGTTTCATCCATCATAAGATGCTGCTGCAGAATACCCAGAGTAGAGGAAACATCCGAAAAGACAGCCCCTTCAATGACAGCTCCCTGGGTATTTACGATATGTGACACGATCCTTTCGGAATCTCCGCCGTAAAACTCGATCCAGGATTGCCCGAGAGGATCATTGGGATCGCTGGTATAGGCATGAGCTTCTTTCGGAGGGAGAATGACCAGCTGCCTGGGACGAAGTTGGTAGGTTTGATCTCTGAAGGTCAGAGTGCCGTTTCCGGAGAACAGGCAGAAAATCTCACAGTATTTTGTGTTGGATCCTCGTTCCACGAAAAAAACCTCTGGGGCTTTTGACTCGATCCCCGTCCGGTTCACGCAGTAAAACAGACTGTCCAGAGCTTGTCCACCAGGGGAAATATAATAATAATCATGAAAATCTACATCTCCGTTGCAGATAAAATTGTCTGCAAAAGGATCATCATAAGTGTATTTCATATGACTTCACCTCAGATTGTTGTTTAATATTCAGTATAGTCATTCTCCGATGCTGCGTCAATACGGTCAGGATAGTTTCATACTATTTTGTGAGCACCTGATATATTGCGGATAAAACCTGATTTTTTATAATTATGGTATAAATACAGCGAAATTTCATGGTATCTCAAAACCAGAAAGGAGTTTAAAAATGACAGGAAAAGAACGTTTCTATGCAGCTGCAGACAGACAGCCGGTGGATCGTCCCCCGGTATGGATGAGCGCTCCGGTAGGACCGGAACTGGACCATATCTGTCGCTATTACGGGGTAAAGGACTGGCACGAACTGCAGGTAAAGGTCGGGGATGATGTGTATGCGTTTGACATTCCCTACGATTCCGGCTATGCCACCAGCATTGCTGCGGCATTCGACTGGTATATGAACGGCTCCAACGTTGATCCGGAGCATCGGACGCTGACGGCTGACGGATGTTTTAAGGATGCAGAGGAAATCGAGGATCTGGATTTCTTTGACTGGCCGGATCCCGAAAAGTATATCGATCTGGAAGAAGTAAAACGCCGCTGCGCTGCTGCCCCGAAAGACCGGGCCGTGCTGGCGCAGGTATGGAGCGCACATTTTCAGGATGCCTGTGCTTCCTTTGGTATGGAGACAGCACTGATGAATATGGTGGCCAATCCGGAGATATATCAGGCCGTGGATGATAAAATCGTAAATTTCTATCTGCGGGCCAATGAGCTGATCCTGGAAGCAACCAAAGGTATGCTGGATGCCATCATCATAGCCAATGATTTCGGTACCCAGAGAGGACTGATGATCTCCCGGGATATGATCCACAAATACGTTATGCCGGGATCCAAAAAGCTGATCGATCAGGCACACAGCTATGGCGTAAAAGTAATTTATCATTCCTGCGGTGCAGTATTTGATGCAATGCCGGAGCTGATCGAAGCCGGAGCAGATTTTATTCACCCGCTGCAGGCCACTGCGGCAGGTATGGACCCCAGAAGAATCAAAGCAGCTTACGGGGATAAGGTATCCTTCTGCGGCGGCGTGGATATTCAGGAACTTCTGCCAAACGGAACTCCCGAGCAGGTTCGGGCCAAGGTACGGGAACTGAGGGAAATCTTCCCCACAGGACTTATTATCTCTCCAAGCCAGGGTGTAATTCTGGATGATGTACCTCCGGAAAATATTGCAGCTATGCTGGATGAAGCACTTTCATAAACGATAAGGGGACTGCTGCTGATGGGCCGTCTCCAGGCTGTCTCTTATACACATCTGACGCTGCCGACGATACTCCTTGTG
>CALZOU010000050.1 GCA_945827805.1 uncultured Lachnospiraceae bacterium | reverse complement strand
TTTCCTATATAGGAAGTCCAGCTTGTACCAGTGCCGTCTGCTTTTTCGTTCCACCCAGTAAATGTATATCCTGTCCTTGTAAAACTGTTTGCCTTTGTTGTGTAATTGGAATCATAGGTTGCTGTATCTGCGGACATACTGCCGCTTCCACCATTTGAATTATAAGTTACAGTATATTTATTAGCAGTCCATTGAGCGGTCATTGTAACCGTTCCACTATCCTGATCTCTCGTATACTGGCTTCCGGCTGAATAGGTTCCTCCTGCAGAACATGACCATCCAGCGAATGTATATCCCGTTTTTGAAGGAGTTGCACTGGATAGAGTCAGAACACTGCCGGTAGTTTTTGTCTGATTGCCGGGCGCGCCCGTACCGCCATTTGCATTATAAGTAACTGTATGCTGCCATGGTGCCCATTGCGCTGTAAAAGTCATGTTCTGATCAGCAACACGGGTCCAACCGTGATAGTAAACCGCGCCGTATTGGTCAGTCCAGTGGGAAAAATTGTGGCCATCCCTCCAAAAGCCATTGTCTAAGTTGAAATTGTCCCCGCGCAGACGCCACTGTGTATCGGTAGCACCGCCACTATTTCCATTTCCATTAAATGTTGCTGAATATGTTGGTCTTGTGTAGTTAAGCGTCATCTGTGTACCATTTGTCCTGTAGTGCTTTCCGCCACTGTCCCATGTTACCAATCCTGTCAGACCTGCATATATCTGTAAAGTAACAGTTCGCGTTGTATCTTCATTGACAAAACCGCCCACCACGGTGCTGTTGCCGTTCAAATCATTTAAATTAAATCGTCCACCGCAATTATCCGGTCTATCATAAACAAAACCACTGCTCTGATAATGTGCATGTTGTGTATAAGAAATGGATAACACCAAAGCCGTATAGTTATCCGAATTTGCCTTTTGTGTTGTCACTGTTGTCTGATTTAACGTTACATTATGATTGTTTGCAGACCATTCACTTGGAGCTATAGAACAATTATATGTTGTGGCCTTGTTCAGCATATCTGAATAACTCGGCGCACTATTACGGCTAAAGCTGATTTTCATTTGTGATGTCAATCCGGCATCATCAACAATTTTAAAATAAAAATATCCATCCTTATAAGCCGCACTGCTGCTTTTCTCACTCGTGCCAATTGCCATTACCGGTATCGCCAGCCGTACCATTAAAGTTGTGACCACACAAATCAGAGCTACAGCCAATGGAATATATTTCTTCATTTTCCCTGCCACACTTTTTATGCTATGTGATTTCATGGTATTTCCCTTCCTATATTATTTTTTGAAAAATATATCCGTTTTTTTCCTTATACGACATTTTTCTTTCTAATCAGGAAGAAAACACCGCCTCCCATGAGGATAAATGCTGCCACAAGCCAGAGATAGTTTGTCCAGTGGTCAAAAAATCCTGTCATGGGGACTACAAAGGTGGCTTCATCGGCAACTTCAAACTTCAGGTCGTAATAATAATACGTCCCTTTATAAAGGACCGCTTTTGATACATCAAGCCTGTCATCTTTAGCCTTCTGCTCTTCCACCCCGTAAGGGATGCTGACATCGATCGGATCTTTTAACAGTGTATAGCCATCTGCTGTTTTTGTTTCAGTTATGGTATAGCGTCCCGGCATAAGGTCGGAGAACAGCACCTTTCCGTCAGCACCGGTCGTCTTTTCCTGCACGATAGTGGCATCCAGGGACTGCAGCTTAAAGGTAACGCCCTGCAGGACATCCTTTTTGTTTTCTTTAAATTTTGTGATCTCCACGCTGCCCCTTACCGATTCATTTTCAAAAGTTACCTCTGCAGCATACGGGTCGGGTCCTGCGCCGGAAGCGAAAGCTGTTACTGACATCGCCACAGCCATGGCCATGGCAAAAAACAGTGAAACGGCTGTCTTTCTGATTTTCTTTAACATAAAACCTTTCCTTTCCCTCCAGCCGGGGATCCCGGCTGGAGTTATTCCTGATATTTGTTTATACGCCCCTCATAAAGCCCTGTTTATTCGCCACCAGCTGCGGTTGTTGATACACCCGCCTGCTGTTTTGCTTCCTCAAGGGTCGGGCCGACCTGTACATTGAAGCCTGTGCCTTCATCTGTGACTGACGTATTGGCTGTACCCGGCGTGAGTGTTACCTGCTTATAAATGCCCTCCATGCCTGCCTCTGTTACGGTGTATGTACCATACGGGACATTTTCGAAGGTAACGGATTTTGTGATATATCCGTTTGCGTCAACATTTGCAAGGTCTGCTTCTGTAAATGTGATGTCTTTCGTGGATGAATAATCCCGTCCGTATACATCCTTTCCTGTGATGGTAAAGGTGAAGGTCGGCTGGTCCACGAAGAAGCTTAAGTTGTCTTTCAGGACTTTTTTATTTACCTTTACAGAAGAACCGGTATTATACACGTGTCTGTTCGTCAGCAGAGTGCCGTTGAGGTCATTGGGATCCTGTGTGTATTCCGGCGCGTAGCCGATCACGCTTTCCCCGGTGATCCATGTGGCATCATTTAATACCTCTTTCCAGTTGTAAGTGATATCACCGTTGTCTCCGGATACCGGAAGGTCAGTCACTGTGGTCTTCCAGATGTTGTCAGCATTTAAGGTAATGGTGTCCACTGCATTTCTGCCACCGTCTTCTGCGTAAGCATAGCCGTCAACAGTTTTTACCATCTTCACCGGGACACCGTCAGCCAGAAGCTGCACATCCACGCTCTCCGGCCGGATCTGCTGTTTGTCATCGCTGTCGTTCCATACCTTGCGGATAGATTTGTCGATGGTATTGATCTCGTGGTAGTTAGTGATGATGGTCTCTTCTCCATCAGCAGTAGATACCTTGTTTGAGATTGGCATGTATCCGGTAGCTGAATCTCCGCTTACAACGCCTTCCAGTACTTCACGCCATTCGTAAACATAGGGAACGCCGTTTGCGTCGGTAGCATCAAGCCTGTCTTCTGTGTGGCTCCATGATCCATTAGCTTTTGGCAATGTAATAGTTTTCTGATAAACATCATTTCTATACAATTCCATCTTTACAGTAGATGGACGGATATGTTCCGTGTTGTTTCCATCGGACCAGACTTTTGTAATGGTAGAAGCAATAGGATTCTTATACTTATTCCGGAATGTATATGTATTTGTATTCTTATCCCACGTCGAGCCGCTTTCCTCATATTTATCAGTCGTGAGATTCTCTTTAAAGTAACCCGTCATCTGTGAGGTCGTCTTACCATTAAATACATTTGCATCAATATCCGTGATCAGTGTCCAGTCATCTTCTGCCTTTAAAGTATAGTTCTTCTTTGTTCCATCAGGCAGTGTCACAGTGACAGCCAGTTTATCCGGTCTGGCAGACGGGATATCCGGCAGCCATTCCTTCTTCAGGATCACATACGGCACTTTCTGGTTCTTATACAGGTAGTTGGCATCAGTGATGAATTCTTTTACATCATCTGTGTCCTCCAGTCCGGTATACGCGTAAATGAACTCCTGTTTATCCTGGTTCGTGGCTTTGCCGTTGCAGTAGATCACCTTGTCGTTTCCGTAATATCCATCCGGGGCTTTTGTCTCCTTGATGTAATACATATACGGGTCGGACGGGTTCTTCTTATATACCGATGACGGCAGGCTGTAGAACTGTACGCAGGTAAACGTCGGACCGCCGGAGATCTGGGTGTCGATCACATCATCTTTCTTTAAGATGACCTGTCCATCGCTGTTTACGATATCGCAGGCTGCGTAAAGCGTGAACTCTGCGCCCTCCAGCATCGAATTGGTGCTGTCGTTTGCGTCTGCCTTGATAAACTGGATGGCGATCTGCTGTGGCTCGTCTGTCAGGGACAGGTTTACTTCCGGTGAAGCCCAGGTAAGGTCAAGGATGATGTCCCTCGGGTCGATCACTACAACATCCGTTTCGATGGTTCCGAATTCACCATACTGCTGGTTGCTGATAAAGGTGATCTGCACCGTCTTGTTTCCGGCTTCGTCGGCTACATGCGGGTTTACTACAGCTTCCGCGTCTGTCGGATAGATCGGCTCTGATTTACCGTTCTGGTAATACATATAATACAGGAAATCGTCTGCCACATAGGTATGGCCGATCATGATCTCCCCTTTCGGGATAGCCACGATCCTGGACGGGATATCTTCATCAAATACCTGATCTGTCGTAAGCTTCTGGTCATTGACATAGATTGTGGTCACTGCAGAACAGAACTCGAACATATAGCTCATGTCCTCTACATTTTTGGTATTGAAGCTTGAGAGGTCAAGGCTTGTAAGGGCCGAGCAGCGGTAGAACATGTAGCTCATATCCACTGTCTTTGAGGTATCCACGTTCTTAAACTTGATATCCGTAAGGGCCGTACATCCGGCAAACATATGGTCGGATATGGCATTGAAGTAGATCACCTGTCCGGCAAGCTGTGTCGAGATATAGTAGTTTGTTCCGCTGTTCCAGTAAACGACACCGTTTCCTCCGTCACTGGCAATGCTTCTCGTTGTTGTCCCTGCCGGGGCTTTTTCCCAGGTAAAGGTCACGGTTGTTGCGTTTTTGATGATGTTATTTACCTTTGAGCCGACATCCAGGACATACTTATCCTTGTTCGGGTCAGGTGAGTTGTTTCCGATCGGGTCTTCCTCTTCTTCCACAACACTGTCTGAACGGATATCGTTAAACTGGTTTGTCTTGTTATCCCAGGTCAGGTATACATCGTATTCTTCTTTGTCCAGGGCAAAACCGGCCGGCACGGAGATCTCTTTTACATAGTAGGAACCAAGGTAAAATTCATCTGTCACATTGCCGTTTCTGTCCGTTGTGGTAAAGACGATATCACCATTTTCATCAGTTGTCTTTTTATCGACAAGTGAGCCTGCGGCCCAGACCAGGTCACCGTTATCTTTTACGATGTCCTCCCGTGCGTACAGTCCATATACAGCACCCTCGATACTGGTCTTTTTGGTATTGAATACGTGGGTGTTATCGTCATACGCCGTAACAACATTTCCCTTCTTGTTCAGGCTGACTTTTCCTTTGATGGGTTCGTCTTTTACTTCAATGCTGTATACGCCGTTTCCCTTGCTGTCATAGGTAACACTGTTCATGTCCAGGGTAAAGGTGTACTCAGTATCATCTACTGTATAACCGTCTGCGGGATATACCTCTTTTACAAGGTATGAACCATACATAAGGTTATAAGATGCCTTTCCTTTTACCGGCACATCTTTGCCGGATGCATCCTTCTGTGTCATGGATCCGCTGACAAGGGTGGAGATAAATTCCTCATGTCTTCCGCTCTCATCTTCCGTCACACGGTATAGCTCATATCTTGCGCCGTCAAGGAGGATGCCTGTTTCCGCGGATTTTTTGGTAAGCTCAAAAGTAACTTCCTTTTCCTTATCCACGATAGGTGCTGCTGTGGCAGCCACATCCTGATGTTTGTCATATCTTGTCAGCGTCACAGTGACCGGGTTCGTTGTCTCATGGCGGACGTCACCGGAAACCTGTTCGATACGGTATGTACCGTAATCCAGCTGTTCAAAACGGACAGTGCCGTTTGCGTCGGTCTTCTTTGTCTGCACGACATTATCCTGGGAATCTCTGATGGCAAACTCCGCACCTTCCTCAAACGCTGTATCTGTTGCGGAAGTGGTCATCATCTTGGTCAGCGTGACATTTGCCCAGTCATCCCATTCATCGGTAGCTTCAAAGGAGAATACGTGGATGTTGTTTTCCACGGTCATCGTCAGATCGCCCGAATATGCCGGGTCTGTCAGGGTATATCCCTGCTCACCGTTTGTCTGGTATACGATGAACCCCTGCGGATGGTCTGCATATTTCCAGTTGTCAAACAGATCCACCGCTTTTCCATCACTGCCGGTGGTCATGACGGCGATGACCGCATCCGGATTATTATTCTGCAGATCGATCAGGTAATTGGCCCTTTCCTCGGCAGTTGCCATGGCGGCCAGTTCTTCTTTTGTCTCTGTTATCAATGAAGCGTCAAGGATGGCAAACTCCGCATCTTTTTCCGGTTCTGTTGCCGTCTTGTGCTTGTTTTTCTTTATCCTTAACTTGCTTCCACAGTAGGTGTTTTCATACTCGGCAAAGTAGATCTTTTTCTGGGCTACATTGATCTTCTGGTCAGCCAGGAGCATGTAATCAGAATCACCGGAGATCTGGCGGACTGTATACTGCCCGAAACCGTAAGTCTCAAGATTGCCGGAATAGGCTACACCGTTGGACCCTGTGGTTATGGTCTTTACAAAAGCTCCATTCGGCGCATAGATCTCAAATTTAGCTCCGCCCTCGGGTTCCTTTTTATAGGTTCCCGTCTCATCATCACTGATAGACTTAAACTTTGTCAGCATGAAACCGGCTTCATCGAGCATATCATCAAGCTCTACTTTTTCCGGATATCTTACCGTGCCCTTCTGGTTGTTCTCATCGATCTTTATCAGGCAGCTGGCGGCTTTTGCAAATCCTTTTGTGGTCGTTTTCTGCCGGAGCATATATGTGCCGTAAGGGATATCCTTCGACTGTCCTTTTCCGTCAGCCCCGATCACGATGGTATCCACGAGGTTGTTTTTCGAATCGTACAGTTCAAAACTGTCGGTGATCGGGATAGTCTTCTTCACGATCACATCTTCGTAAGCGCAGATGTCGCAGAAGTATTCGCAGTCATGGCCCTCTACTTCATCCGCATACCCGCAGGTATCGTCATGGACATGCTTGCAGTCCAGTGTTTTTGTGATACAGCCATTCTCTTCCGTACATACATGGGTACAGGCATCGGCTTCCTTGTCTTCCCCTTCTGCCGGCAGGATGCCGTCAGAATAGCAGTCTGCGTCATGAACGTGGAGACAGTTTACCAATGATTTTGTGATGCAGCCATTTTCTTTCGTACATACATGGGTACAGGCATCGGCTTCCTTGTCTTCCCCTTCAGCGGGAAGTATCCCGTCAGAATAACAGCTTTCATCATGTTCGTGAAGGCAGACGGTCACATCCTTGTAGCAGTCATCGGTATGGGTATGATTGCAGGGCTGTGCAGCCTTTGCCTCAACATATCCGCAGGTATCGTCATGGTCAGCATCCGTATGATGCTCACAGGTGCCCTTCTTGTAATCGGCTTTTAATTGTTTTTCCGTCACATATTCATAAGGCTTTTCCTCGTTATCCCAGGTCTTTTTGATATCGATCTTTCCCATGACCCTCTTTTCTGTCACAGTGAGGCTTCTGGTAGTTGATGTATTGCCGTCACCATAGGTAAGGTCTACACTGTATACCGTCGGGTCGAGGTTAAATCCCGTGGAAGCCTGGATCTCTTTTACCGTATATCTTCCCGGCAGAAGGTTTGTCAGGCTGGCGTTTCCGGCAGCATCTGTTGTCATGGTCGTTACAAGGTTGCCTTTGGTATAGGCTACTGTGGCATTATCCGTCATATAGATCGTTTCGTCTGCATAAAGCCCGTATACAGCACCCCTTAATGTGGCCTCTGTTCCATAGTCGCCATCAGCCTTTTTTGTAAGGTTCAGTGTCATCTTCACGGGACTGTTGACAAAGTTAAAGTACAGTGCGTTGTTATACCCCTGCTCATACTGGATGATCTCTCTATTGGATGAGAGGCTGTGGTTCTTTGGTGCTGACACCTCAACTACCTTCCATTCATGGGGAGCCAGCTTCATGCTGTCAAGCAGTGCCTCTACCCTTGGCTTCAGGTCATTGATGGCCGCCGCTGCCGCGTATGCTTCACAGGAATAATACCCCTTTGCCTTCATCTCTTCTTGCTTGGCGGAGTTTAAGGAAGACCAATTTTTCACATATATATATGGATCGGTATTTTCAAGCTCCTGATAATATGACGTACTGTAGGAGAATGTAGCCACGCCGTTCTGAGTGGCTGCCGATCCTACATATACATTATCCCTGTAGATATTGAAGGTTGCTGAGTCAATATTTCTGCCCGTTTCGGAATCCTGCTTGTTGATCGTAAGATTGATGGTCTCATCGGCAGGAGCCGAGTAAGTCCTGTAAACCTCATCCGTTTCTACTAATGGCGGCTTATATGACCATCCGATCAGGTGCTGATGGCTCGACCCACTTGCGCTTTTTTTGCAGCCGCCAATGGTGTAATACGTTACCTTTCCATAAGGCACCGTTTTCTCGATCTCATTGTAGATCTTTTTTGCATAGTTCTCAGTGGCACCAACATACTTTGCGGCCTGAACCATAGCCGTCTTTTTGTTTTTTCCTTTTCCGGCCGCCCAAGCATATGCCTGACACAGCGCAAATAGTTTATTCCCGCCGCTTTCATCTTTTTCGCCAAAATAATATGTCGTGACCTTAGCCAAAGACTGATTTTTATAATTCTCAGCATCAGAAGTCTTTCCTTTTGCGGTATCATTTGTGTGTAGTGCTTTACCTGAATTCAGACAAAACACTTTTTTCCCGCTGACACGTATCGTCCACAATCCTTCTCCTTCAGAACGTCCGATCTCGCTTATGCCAAGTCTTGACAGTGTTCTGGACAGCGTAATCCTTCCACTGGCAGCATAGACATCTTCCAAAAACGCGTTATCGAAAAAAGAGATACCTGTGTTGCCAGTGATTGTCATCACAAATATAAAAACAGCAAGAATTGCACAGGTAATTCTTTTTCTTATGTTTTCCACTTCATTCCCTCCTTTTCATAGCTGAATCATGTTTTTACGTCTTCATCAGCAAGTGATTCGGCCCTTTCTGAACAGTTACGTCGTTTCCTTAAAAACGTAAACCCGCACATCAAAATAATGGCAAGCCCGGATGCATACCTCACCTTATTTTCCATCTGTATATCCGGCTCAGAAAATACAAAAGGCTGTGTCGTAGTTTTATTGACAACAGTCTCACTCACCTGCGTCCCACTGTCTTCGCTTTTACTTTCTCCCTCGTCCCTCACACAGTACACCACATATCTTTGTTTCCCGTGAGAGCGATATGGATGGCACGTAAGAAGAGTTACCATATCATGCCCTTCCCGGATCATCACCTTATGGCTGTCATATGGACCGATAATATCAATTGAATCGACAACATAAGTCAAGGTTTCCCAGGGATTTGTTATAAAAACTTTGTCCCCTGTTTCCAGTTTTTCTATCTCCCTGAAAAACGGAGCACCGTGATATCCTCTGTGACCGGCGATCACACAGTTCGTATTCTCACCCCCAACCGGCAGGGATGTCTGTCCCAGGATCACAGCACCTTTTGCCATGTTCTCTGTAGATGCGCCTACATATAAGGGAAGTTCCACATCCATGGAAGGAATGGATACATAGCCGTACCTGTCATCGCTTAAACTTTCCATATCTATGGGAAGCTGGACACAGCTCCAGGGATCCGAAAAATCCACCTGCCCTTCAGCAAATATCTTTTCATTGTAAGCAACTGATTTTTCATACAGCGGGTCGTTTTCTTTTTTTACGGTACTCTCCTCTTCAGTCTTTGCCGGCATATAGTCCCGATTAAATACCTCTACATATGAAGCAGTCTCCTTTTCGATAAGCCAGGAGGCTACTGTCGGATAGATAAAAAGACTGATGCCAAACAGGATCATTAAAAGGCTGAGCAGGGTTTGGAAAAATCTTTTCACTTCGGTATTCCTTCCTTTCGGCTCCTTACTTTCTGCGAAGCTGCTAAAAGTATGGCCAGAACAATGACCGCCACGACACCGATAGCCAGAGCTTTCTTATAAGCACTGATCCACAGCGAATCTTTGGTGCTGTCCTTTTTCTGTTCACCTTCATATTCCTCAGCAGTGTATTCAGTCCTTACGCCCCTGACTAAACGCCGGTGGTCGTTTACACCGTAAGGCGTACAGGTGATGAGTGTTACATAGTCTTTTCCCTCTACAACCTGAAGCCTGCTTGTGTCATCGGGAAGGACCACATTTATATTATCAACTACATACGCCATTTTTCGGCCCAGCACAGAAACGAAAAACATGTCACCTTTTTGTACCGATGTAAGGTCGGTAAACAACTTTGCTTTATTTAACCCCGTATGTCCCGTTAAGATGGAATGGGTGCTCTCACCACCGACAGGAAGTGATGAACCTTCCAGATGGCCCACACCTTTTTGAAGGACAGCGGGTGATGTCCCATGGTATATAGGGAGCTTTACTTTTATTGCCGGGATTTCCAAAAATCCCATGATCCCCTGGCTGTCGTAATTTAACAGGTTGCTGTACGGGGTATCCTTATACAGCTTATTAAATTCAGCATCAAAGGGGTCGATCAGGGCGATCCTGGTATCAAGAAGAGCCGCGTTGTATTCCTGCGCATCCAGTAAATATTCTTTCAGTTTTTCCTCATCCATATTTTGGACATTTTCTTCATACACATTGATCTCGCCGTCAGCCGCCCTTTCATTGACATAGTTGCTGATCCAGGGATATGAGGCTAACAGGATCCCGCATATGATAATAAGTATCGAAAAAAATTTCCGCATATTAACAACTTTCCCAACCCTGCAGGATAATGCGGGCTGTTATTATTTTTAACGGGGAGAAGGATAAATTCCTCCTCCCCGTTTCACTCACTCATTGGTCGTCTCTTCTTTTCTCAATTTATGCATTTGCCTTTTTGCTTTTTCTGCTCATGCAGTAGCAGCCGCAGCCTACAGCCAGAACACCAAGGATAGTGATCAGGTACAGTCCGCTGCCACCGGTCTTCGGAAGCAGGAAGCCTTTGTTATTTACAACGCTCATCTTTACGATTGCGTTTGCGGATGCGATGTCACCGGTTCTTGCGGAGCCATTGATCATGGTAGCGGATACCTTATCAACAGTTGCGCTTGCTGCATGGATCTGTCCTACATACATATCGGTCTTACCGATGGTACGTCCGTTTGCGGTTTCGTCTGTCGGCCCTGCTACAGTAGCATCACCGGCAAACTCACTGGAAGCCTCTGTTACCAGCTGGCCGTTTTCATTCTTAATGCCGGTGCCGTAGTTTGCTACGATAGCATCAGCGGCGGCGCTGTCAAGACCTGTTGTACCTGCTACGGAAGCGATGATCTCGCGGTCTGTTGCTGTGATGTCGATGGTGATCTGGTCTTTCAGCAGAGTGTAGCCGTCATCCGTGGCAACCTCTGTCAGCTGGTATGTATCAGCCTCCAGACCGTTTACATACAGCTGGCCGTTTGCTGCCGGAACAAATGTGGTAGCATCTGCCTCGGATACTGTCTTACCGGTCACATAGTACAGTCCGTCTTCCGGATTCTGCTCTGCGATAACGTAGTAAGCATCTGTCCGGTTGTACAGCTTGAACTGAACATTCTTTGCATTCGCATGGTCGTCATCGTTGTCAGAGAAGGTCTTTAACAGATCCAGACCATAGGTGTAAACGTAGTTTCTGTCCTGCAGGGAGTTGCTGTAATCATAAGATGTACGGCTCCACAGAAGCTGAACATCATTTACGTTACCGTTATCACCAAGAACGACTTCATCACTGGACTCTACAGTAGCTGTGTAATAAACAACCATGTAGTAATCAGAGTAGCCGTCTTTTTCCTGCCACTGCTCACCATTCTGTGCACCTGTGGTGGAGTTTGATGTACCGTTGATCTGTGCCAGACCGGATTCTGTCATTCTTACGATCATGCGTGTGCTGCCATCGCTTGTGGTAGCTCCGGTATTGGGATCCTGTACAGTTACGCTTGCATACTCATGGCCGTATTTGCCGGAAGCAAGGTTCCAGATCTCAACAGCATTCTTTGTATTGTTGGCATTTGCATCTTCGGCTGTTCTGTACAGAGCGATCTTAGCGTCATGGTTATAAGAGATTCCCTTGCCAAGAACATCTGTGAAGGTATACTCGCTCAGGTATGTAGCTTTGGATGTGATGTGCGGCAGTTTGGAAACCAGGATGTAATCCAGGATATCACCCTCAGAAGCTGTGGTCGTATCTCTGTACTCAAAGTCCTTGCTGTAACCAGCACCGTCTTTTCCGGCTGTGATGCCATCTGCGGTGTAGCCGCCACGGTTGGCAACGTATGCGCTGTCGCTTGTATCCATTGCGAAATCATCATTGTTGCTGTCATCGTTTCTTACGATCAGGGAATCGGAAGCGTTTGAGCTTACATAAGCTGTACCGACATCAATGGAACCGTTCTTGTCGGTACGTACTGTGTTGCTGTAAGCGTTTCTTACGCTCTTGTCCAGAGTCGGGTTTCCGGTCTGGTTCTTCGGATAGCAGACCATATCGTACAGCCAGAGTTCGCCGCCGGAAAGGTTTGCCTCTGTGCCTGTGGCATTACCGGAATTTGTCACGCCGTTGGGGTCATGGACACCGTTGTCGGCATCTGCAGCTGTGTTTGTAAACGGCAGGGATACGAACCACGGATTTACGGTACTTGTTACTTCCTCCGGGACTTCTGTCTCAACGAGCAGATACAGGCCCAGCGGAAGACCATCTACTGTGGTAACACCGTTTGCGTCAGTCTTTGGCATGTTGGTCGCTCCGATCTTTGTGCTGCCGTCCTGGTTGCTGTCCTGTGTCTTATAATCATACAGATACTCTTCCAGGTCGTTCTTTGCGCCGATCTCATCTGCTTCCAGGATAGCAGACAGGGCATTTGTCAGCTGGGAGCTAGTGTAATGGTATACGCCAGTGTTGCCGCATCTGTGGGACAGTGTGGGCTCGGTCATATCTGTTGCATCAGCCGGGTTAAGCTTCAGGATTTCAGCCAGTCTTTCAGGAACCTCATAGACCAGCTTGATGTCTGTACCGTCAGCTTTTGTATTGCTGTAGGTTTCGATCTCACCGACTTTCAGGTAAGTGAACTGTACACCCTGGATAGCATAATCTTTCAGGGCATTCTCTACTCTGGTATCAGACTCACCGGTAGCTTTGATCTGGCCTTCTGTGTAGTCATTAGCTGCTTCAGCCGCAGTGATATCGTATTTGTGGATGGTAAAAGACCCCGTCTTACTGCCATCAAAGATATCGGACTGGTTAAGGTCATTTGTTGTAGCCGCATTATTTTGTGGATCTGTGGAATTCGCAGAAGTCTGCGCTGTGGTAGGTTCAGCAGCGAATACTGCCATTGGAGACAGGGACATAGCCGCCAGCGCAGTTAACGGTGAAACTGCAAGGGATGCTGCCAACACAGCAGATACTACAGGCTGTACCCATGGTTTATTACTTATTTTGTTTTTGATCATATATCTATCCTTCCTGCTATTATTATTTGTATCTGTTCATATACTTGATTCAGGCACTGTCTTTTATGGCTCTCACCTCATTTCCACATGCTTCCACCACGCCATTTCTTATGCAGACAACAAGCAAATGCCGCGGTCGATGATAATTGATCTTCTGTTTTGTCACTTAGTTGTTGGTTGTTTTGGTTTTGGGATTTTATATAGAAGTGCACAATAGATAGATAATATATATTATCAGTATATATAGTATATAATTTTTGGTCGTATATGTCAACCTGTTTTTTCACGGTCTTTTTCAATATTTTTTACTCAAAAAACCTTCATTAACAATCCGTGAAACTGTTTGCTATTTAAAGCAGCAATAAAGTCAAAAAAGATCCACTGAATCATTTATCGATATGCCTAAAAAAGGAAGACAGCATATTTTGTGTATACTGTCTTCCTTTTTAACAATTTTTATAAAAGCTGTATGCCTGCCTGTTCCAGCTCTCTGACCGTTTCCTCCGGCCACAGCGATGCCTGCACTTCGCCGATGTGAGCTTTTCTGAGATAAAACATGCAAATACGGGATTGACCGATTCCTCCTCCGATGGTATAGGGAAGATTCTTTTCCAGGATAGCTTTCTGGAACGGCAGATTCTCCCTTTCCTCACATCCGGCCTTTTTCAGCTGCTGCCGCAGACTGTCCTCATCCACACGGATTCCCATGGAAGAAAGCTCCAGTGCGATATCCAGCACCGGATAATACACGATAATATCACCATTTAACTTCCAGTCATCGTAATCCGGAGCCCGTCCGTCATGCTTCTGACCGGAAGCCAGAAGGTCACCGATCTGCATGATGAACACGGCGCCCTTCAGCTTTGCAATTCTGTACTCCCGTTCCTTCGGTGTACAATCCGGATACATATCCTCCAGTTCCTGAGTGGTGATGAAAAAGATATCCTTCGGAAGAATCTCTTCTATATAATCATACTGCAGAGACATATAGGTCTCCGTAGCTTTCAGCGCCTTATAGACATTGCGCACCACCGCCTTTAATGTCTCCTCCGTACGCTCCTCCTTACTGATCACCTTTTCCCAGTCCCACTGATCCACATAGATGGAATGGATATTGTCGGTGTCTTCATCCCGGCGGATTGCATTCATATCCGTATACAATCCTGTACCGTGGGCAAAGCCGTACTTCTTCAATGCATATCGTTTCCATTTTGCCAGAGAATGAACGATCTCCGCCTCTTTGCCATTCTGTTCCCGGATATCAAAGTTCACCGGTCTCTCCACACCATTCAGATTGTCATTCAGACCCGAATCCGGATCCACAAAAAGAGGTGCCGTCACACGAAGAAGCTGCAGACGGGTAGTCAGCGCTTTCTGAAAATAATCCTTTACTGTTTTAATCGCTACCTGCGTATCGTAAAGATTCAGCGCTGATGTGTAATTCTCGGGTATATGTACTTTACTCATAATCTTACCTGCTTTTTCTTTTTTTCATATACAGCAGTATAGCAATTTTTTCCCTGAAACACAATGACTCACCGTATCTTTTTAGTGACTGCTCATACAGCCACCAGACACTTTCTGTATGGCGGCATAAGAAAGCGATTCAGGTATTCGCAGATTGTATATCCTGTAATAATCCGTCCCTGTCTCCGTCATAATACACATCCAGTATCGTCCTCAGCTGTTCCCGACCATAGCTTCTGGCAGGAATCAATGCGCGCACATAGCTTTTTCTTCCCACATGATATTTCTCCAGATAATTTTTATTTTCCAATCTCTTCAGGAATGTGGCTATCGTTGTTCTGGCGTACTCTTTTTGAGCCATTTTGCTCAGCTCTATTTTAATATCCGTTTCCGGTATATCCGTCTTATTTTTCCATACAATCTGCATGATCGCCAGTTCACACGGTGTCAGTCTCTCCATTCTGTAATCCCCCTTGTACATTATAGGTCTATTATAATACACCTGCAACTTATTGGACAGCACTTCTTAGAACTTATTTTTACTTCTTGTGTTTTTTACACTACTATTACAGCGGACGCTCCGTATTCGCTGTAGTGGAAAATGCAGTTACTAAGAAATCAGCATCACAAAAGAGGAATATCTATGGAAACCTACGATTACGGACACATTCACATCCGTCTGGATGAACTGATCCGGCAAAAGGGTATCAGTAAAAACAAACTTTCTCACCGAGCAGAGATGCAGCGCACACAGGTTAATCGTTTCTGCAACAATGAGATCACAAGGCTGGATACCGGTGTTCTGGCAAGACTCTGCACTACACTGGACTGCAGCATCGGTGATCTGCTGGAATTTGTTCCGGCAAAAGATACTGATGATGACAGATCACATTAAAGCGGGCATCCAAACCGCGGCAAGCCCCTGGGTATGTGCAGAAAATTTGTGTTCCTACTGCGCTCGCTCCGAGCCTGTAGTCTCGGAGTCGTGCTCGTTAAAGTCGC
>CALZOU010000049.1 GCA_945827805.1 uncultured Lachnospiraceae bacterium | reverse complement strand
ACAAGGAGTATCGTCGGCAGCGTCAGATGTGTATAAGAGACAGGTTCAATGCCATAAACAGCGCCGTAAACGTAATGCGTTTTGTCATACTGATCGTTTTTGTGTTTGTCATTTTTTCATACCTCCTCGTAAAAACGTTTTTTATTATACCAAGAAGTGGCCCGATAGGAATAGCCAGTCTTTTCGTTTTAAACCATACCAGTTGACAATTTCTCCAAAACATTTTTCTCATCCAACCGGAACCGTGAGCAAGTACCTCACCGCACTGAAACACTTTTCCACGAATCCGCCAGAAAAGAGCGCACCGCATAAAATTGCGATGCGCCCTTTCTATTATTTTTCCTGATCAGATTTCTTCAACCTTAAAACCATCTTTTCCATTTTTCTTTACTTCATACAGCATCGCATCCGCTTTCCGGCAAAGAGAAACATAATCCTGCCCCTGAGATGGATAAGCCGCGCCGCCGGCACTGGCAGATACTTTGATCTCTTCACCTGTGGGCAGCTGCAGATCTGCCACTTTACATTGAAACTCGGTCATATACTTCCTTGCCTGTTCGGCAGTAATATTCTTCATATATACAATAAATTCATCACCGCCATATCGTCCCAGAATCGTATCCTTCGGGAAACATTTTTTCATGGTGTTGACAAAATGTACCAGGCAGAAATCTCCGTTTTGATGGCCATATACGTCATTGCACTTTTTAAAATTATCCACATCAATAAACACAAGGATTCCCGGTATTTTTTCACTCAAAGCCTCTTCCACTGCACGCTGAAATGCACTGCGGTTCAATATGCCCGTCAATGCGTCTGTAGAAGACAATCCCATATAATGTTTCTTGTCCCGACTTTCCAAAACAATGATCGTCATCATATACCAGACCGTAATGCCAACGAGGATACCACCATATATACCACCCCATTCCGAGAACTGTCGAGTAATGTCTGCAACATCTTCATTTGCCAGTTCAACGACCACATACCATCCTGGCATGCTCTGAATGCTTTGATAGGAAATCGTACGGACCTTATCTTTGATCCTGGCTGAAAAATTGCCGTTTGTTTTACCGGATTGCATTTCCCTTACCCACTGCTTATAGGAGTACCCATTGTAATAGGTAAAATATTTCTGCTGAAGCAAAAGATTGTTCCAATTACCGGTCTTATCCACATCCGTGCTGATACAGGTGATATAATTCTCAGAATCTGCCTTTAACAGATGTACATCAACCTTTCCCCACAGCAAATCAGAACTGCCCAGTTTGCGAATATCTTCCATTGTTATGGAAACATACAGACTTTTGATCCGGTCAGAATCCTTCACCGGAACAAAAACCGTCAAAATCATAGTTCCGGTCTCACTGGACTGATACGGATCCGAAATAAAGGATTCTTCCGAAATCAGTGCCTGCTGATCGAGCTTTAATTTCTTAATATCATTAACAGCACATGTATTTCCCAGTATTTCCTGATCTGACAATATCAACCCACGGTTGGCAAAGCTCATCTGGTCAAGTCTCTCCTGCATATGCTCCAGTACATTTTCCGGTTCAACCTGCGCCATAGTCTCAATCAGCTTCGCCTCTTCTGTCGCATAGTTCTTTACATACTCCATGGCATCATTGACCTTTTCCGCATATATTCCTGTAATAAGCTCCATATGCTGCGTATTATAATCCCGCGCTATCTTACTCAGATGTGCATAGGCAAAAACCACCACAAAAAGACAGGCGATCACATATATTGTCAACAGTGCTTTTCTCTTTCTCCTGCTTTTTTTCCCGTCTTTCATGATACATCCTTCCACGTAAAATACGAACTGTCGATTACGGTAACCCCGGTATCATAGTATTTCTGCTCTGTTTTTTCTCCCTGGAGCAATGCATCCAGAGACAACAGTCCCTTATAGCCCATCTGATCCTGATTCTGCATAATGGACACAGCAGAAAAATCTTTGCTTTCAATCAGCTTTTTTGTCTCCTGCGCCAGATCAAATCCAACCACAACAATATCTGTCCTGTTTTTCTCGAAAATCGTATTTGCAATACCTATAGTTGAGGTATTGTTACAGCCAAACAGCCCTTTTATATCTGTATTTTCCTCCAGAAGAATCTCCGTATTCTTCCGGGCTGTATCAATATTACCTCCATTTATCGGAATATCCTCTACGATCTCCCATTTTTTCGGCGCATAATCTGACCAGTATTCAAGAAAACCGGACACACGATTCACCATGGCCTGAGAAGTATCCGAAGAAAGCTGTATTCCTACTTTCAGCGTTTCTGATTCTGCGTGCTGCGCTTCTTTTAAAAGGTTCAGCATTTCCCGGGCAGCCATCTTACCGGCTTCTAAGTTGTCGGTCATAAAACACGTATCATAATCACTGGTATTTATGACCGAGTCGATCAATGTTACAGGAATCCCTTTCCCCCGGGCATATATACAGTTTTCCACCAGATATGTAGAATCTACCGGTGCCAGGAGAATAGCATCAGCGCCCCTCTCCACAGCCTTCTTCATGAGATAGCGCTGTCCTTCTATATCTGTCTCATTATCTATTCCGCCCAGATAAACAGCTTTATCCGTTTCTTTTGCAGCCGCATGAACACCCTCGATCACTTTTTCCCAGTAGTTGCCGTGATAACTTTTTAAAATCACATAGATTTCCTGATCCGCTCCCGGATTTGCCACGCACGAAAAATCAACAATTGCTTCCTCGGCATCTGACGTTTTTGTTCCGCTCCCGCTGCATCCGCTAAGTATCAGACATGCCGCAGTCAAAAGCACAATTCCCTTTCTTTTTTTCACTTTCTCTTTCCCCCAAAACATAACAATACGTGTCTTTGCGAAGTTACTGCACAAATAACATATATGTATTGTTTTTATTATCACGATAAAGAAACAGAATGTCAACTGCCTTATCAAAACAAATAAAAAAACAGCCCATCCTCCAAATCCTCTCAGATTCCGGGATGGGCTGTCCATTTTTTAATATCTCTTGATTTTCTTAGACGGTGTCTTCTCAAACTCTGTGTTTCTGACTTTTAAGCGGTACACTCTCTTATGGGCCGGAGCCGTACGATTGTATGCATTGATTCTCTCCTGCAGGGCCGCCTGCAGATCTTCAATGCCTTTCTTCGCAGCATATTCCAGATCCGGGAAAATCTCCGCCTCAATCACGCCTTCATTCTCCCTCACGAGAATTTCCTGCACCAGGCGATCCTCACCCAGCTTATTCTCCAGTTCTTCGGGAGAAACATTCTCGCCGTTTTTGGTGATGATCAGATTTTTCTTTCTTCCGGTCAGATATGCACCTCCGCTGCAGATCGTGTGGAACTGTTCACCAAATACCTGCTGTTTTACCAGCTGCGGCGGCAGAGCGGCTGCATCCTCCAGCTTTTTGGCCAGAGTCTCGATCATCAACGGAACCATCAGGATCATCTCCGGCTTAAACAGCTGGATGTTCTTGGCCATGCGGATCAGGGAATCGTTGATGCAGATGATGCTTCCCAGAGAAAGTCCCTTCAATATATCCATACTCAGACAGTAGGCATGATGGATCGGAAGTACAGAAAGGATCACCGTACGCGCCGGGATCTTCATATCCAGGCAGGTAGCGTTCTCAGCCATATTTCTGTGTGTCAGCATAACACCCTTGCTTTTTCCTGTTGTACCGGATGTGAACATGATCGTACACAGACTGTCCGGATCCGGCTGATATGTACAGCTTCCCTGATGTTCGGCAAGAAGCTGAGTAAAAGACAGCGCCTCAGTATCACTCTCTTCTTTTTTCATCATGATCAGATGCTTTACTTCGGGACAACGCTGTCTCAGGATTGCTGCCACATCCATGCGGATCTCGTCCAGCACCACGGTGGTCACATCCGCACGACTGATCAGCTCACACATTTCTTCTGCCGGAAGGGACACATCCAGGGGCACTGCTACGCAGCCGCAGTTTACTGTACCAAGATAAGTTACCAGCCAGGGATAGGAAGTCATACCGGTAACCGCCACATGAGCGCCCTGCTCACCCAGATCCATCAATGCGAGAGAAAAGCTCTCGCTATCCTGTTTCAGCTGCACATAGCTTTTGGTCTCAATCTGATCTTTACCTGCTTTATAACGTACTGCGTCACCCTGTCCGAACTGTTCAGCTGACTGAACCAAGATCTCACGAATTGTACTCAATGTCATAGTTACAGCTCATTTCTGACTGCTTCTGTCACAGATTACTTTACCAGAGTTTCCAGATAATCCACTGCTTCCTGTACAGTACGGATATTTACGACCTCCTGCTGATCCACTTCCACATCAAAGGTCTCCTCCAGTTCGCCCAGCATACTCATGAAATCAAAGGAAGTAAAACCCAGGTCCTCCATGAAACGTGACTCGGGACGTACATTCTCCGGCTCTACCTCTACATAATTGCAAATAACTTCCACTAATTTATCAAACATATATTCCTCCCGGGGGAATCCCCATTTTTTCGTATATGTTCAGCACAGATACGCTTCGTCCTGTGCCGAACAGTTACCTTTTTACTATACCAGTTTCAGAATATCGCCGATCTTCAGGTTAGGTCTTTCCACACCTTTAAACATGATACGGCAAACATAATAGTACATTACTTCCAGCTGCTCTCTGGACACGGCTTTTACCTGATGCTCAAAGTTAAAATCAAGGCCGTTATCCTCCGGACGATGCATAACTGTCAGATACATGGCCTGTGTCGTCACTCCGTTGGGATACCATTTTGTCTTATACTTGATATCACCCAGCTTATCCAGTCCCTTTTCCTTCAGGGTCATGGGCTGATAGGTCAGAGACATGGGTTCATAGGTCATGCCCTGGGGATTGGGATATTTTCTTGCACGGTAGGCAAAATACGCTACCGGATCATAGTTGGCATGACGGAAATATTCATTCTGCAGATCACGGATCGCATATACCCCTTCCAGAAAAGTCTGATCTTCGGAAATCACCGTACGGAAGGGGAAAGAATGGATCCTTGTACCGCCGCTCTTTTTCTCCTTAAGCGTGGCTCTTCTGGCAATAGCAGTATTGATGGATACATCATCATTACCGTTCAGTTTCTGATAGTAGGAACGAAGCCCCATCAGCAGCAGACAAACCAGCGATACATGGTATTTTTCACAAAAATCCATCAGACGTTTTGTGGGTTCTCCCTCCAGATGGAAGATATCCAATGCGGACTCTACGGAATCAGACACATTTCTGGCCACGCGCAGATCAGGATTTCCGGTCTCAGCCCGGGCTGCCTCCAGCTCTCTCTTTCCGGTGATGCCGTTATAGATCGGTTCAGATGCATCGATCAGCTGCTCAAAGAAAGCCGCATCCCGTGCCTGTGCTTTGCTGCCTGCCTCATAAGCCAGATCCTTCTGCAGCTGCTCTATGTAAGATGCCATGTCCTTTGGGTACTCTACCCCCTCATACAGAGCATTGCAGTATAGTTCAACAATATCCTTGAAAAACAGAATCAGCGACTGTGCATCCATGGTAAGATGACTCACCAGCATATACAGACCGGTATAGCCGTCCGATGTGCGGATCATCACAATACGGTTCATGGGGGAATCCTCCAGCTTGAAGGGAACCTCTGTCCACCCCCGCATGATGCTTTCTGCTTCCTCCATGGTCTTATCGGAAAAATCTACAAATTCAATATCACGTTCTTCCTTATCCACTACGTACTGATAAATCGTGCCTTCCTTGTCTTTTGCAAATCGAAGCCGCATAGCCTCACAACGCTCATAGGCTTTATAAATGGATTGTTTAAGCACAGACAGATCTATATCGGCTCCGATGGTCAGGCTGGTACCGATATTCAGTACCTGTGGTTTCTGGCAAAACTGCAGGTAAAACGTGTGAAATTTCTGGGCTACGGTAAGAGGATATACCGGATATCCCTTTCTCTTTCTCATCATATGATCATCCCTCCTGTGAATGAATCCAGCGCCTGCTCATAGGCTGCTGTGTCTTTATAGTAACTTTCTGCGTGGGCAGCACCCGGTACGGTCAGTATCTGTTTCGGTGAAGCGCAGTTGTCATAAATTTCTTTACACATTCTGGTGGGCACAAAGGTGTCCGATTCTCCATGACCAAGCAGGAAAAATACAACAACATTCTCGATGCACTCCAGAAACTTCTGGAAAGCAAAACCATTCAATCTATCTCTGTCAGTGAGATTGCCCAGGCAGCCGGCATGGGCAAAGGCAGCATCTATTACTACTTTTCTTCCAAAGATGCTATCCTGGAAGCCCTGATTGACCGGAATTACCGCATTCCTCTGGATACCGCCAAAAATCTGGCCTGCCAGACCGAGATCTCACCCTTCACCCGCATGGCCATGATCTTTCAGGCCTGCCGGAATTCTTCTCAGGTCTTCCTGCAGCAGCGCGATTCTGCTTCCCAGGTTACTCTCCAGGAAAAGGCCCTGCTCCACCAGAAATATATGCGCCATCTGATTTCCGAACTGAAACCGGCTCTGGCAGAGATCATCCGTCAGGGTATCGACAGAGGTGACATCCATTTTGACCGTCCGGCCGCACTGGCCGAGATTGTTCTTATAGTCCTTACCGTTAAAATGGACAACTCTCTGTCTCCCACCACTCCCGAAGAGACTGAAGACACCATCCAGGGCCTGATTTCTCTTTTGGAAAAAGGGACCGAGAATCCTGCCGGTTCTTTGAATTTTTTGACGAGTTTTTAATCGGGTTGTCACAGACAACTTAAGAAATGGCAAAAAAGGGAGCATCACCCGACGATCATTCATTGGTTATCGGATGATACTCCCTTTTTGCACTTTTCTGCTTTTACTTTCCTCTAAAATCTGTTTCCTGCTGCACTCTGCACCTTTTCAAAGTGCACAGTTTACTTCGTTATTTTACTTCGTGCAGGCCACTGCCCTTCCCGAGTTTCTTTTTATTCAATTTTTGTTCCTACACATCGCAAGTATAACAACGAGCGTAAGTATCTCGGATACCAGAAATGACAGCCATACGCCATAGATTCCCCACAGCTTTGCCATCACCACGGCACATATGGCAATGGCCAAAGCCCCTCTGAGAACCGAAGCCACAAACGCCTGCTTTACTCTGGCCGTTGCCGCAAAATAACTTACCAGTAAAATATTGACCCCCGCAAACAGGTATCCCAGAAAATACAGCCGCAGACCATCGTGGGCCAGATATAAGAGGCTTTCATTTCCTTCACTGTTGAATATCCCCACCAGTGTATCGGTAAAATTCCAGACCACCGCTATGATGACAGCCTCCACTGCCAGAGATACAAAGATTCCCAATTTAAGCAGCGTCCTGACCTCGTCTCTATTTCCATGCCCGTAGGACTTACTTGTCAACGGCTGCACCCCCTGGGATATGCCGTTAAATATGGCCATGGCGATCAATGACAGATTTGCCACTACGCCATAGGCCGCCACGCCCACATTTCCCGCAATGCCAAGAATCAGGAAGTTAAAAATCGTCGTAGTGACAGCAGAAGACATCTCTCCAACAAAAGCCGACACACCCAGCCCACAGCATGAAAATAGTTGCCGCGGGGAAGGAAGTTTCCACAGGAACCTGATACCGCTGTTTTTCCCCAGACAATGCACACAGCATACCAGACTGGTGATCACCGGAGAAAACACCGTCGCCAGAGCCGCCCCTGTCAAACCAAACCCCATGGGAAACATAAAAATATAATCAAAAACAATGTTAAACAGGCTGCCTGCGATAGAGCCGACCATGGCCGTTGTGGGGGCATTATCATTCCTGGTAAATGCTGTAAATACGTAATTCACCATAAAAAGGGGTGTGGCAGTCATAAATATTCTCACATAGCATTTTCCAAGCTCCATGATCACGGCATCCGCTCCCATGAACCGAAGTACCTGCTCCGGGGCAAAGATTCCCAAAAGCATAAAAGGTATGCTCAATACACAGTCCCATAAAACTGCCTGCGTAAAATAAAAATCAGTATCCTTTTTCCCCTGAGCCTTTCTTATGGCATATCTGGTGGCGGATCCCACCCCGACCATGGAGCCTATGGCAAAGATCAGCCCGTAGATCGGCAAAGCCAGATTCAACACCGTAATGCCGTTTGCGCCGGAACATACGGAGATAAAAAAGGTGTCCGCCAGTATATACACAGATACACCGATCATACCTGCCACGTTCTGAAATACGTATCTAAAAAACTGTCGTTTCATTAATTTCAAATCCTTTCAGCATTCTCATTCTATCAGATTTCCCGGAAAAAGGATACCCACGTCGTCCTGTGTTGTTTATAGTTCTTTTATTTTGTTTGGCGGACTGCTGCTCCTGTGTTTTTTTAAACCATAATCGATAACTTTTCATTTATGTAGCAAAAAAGCTTTACAACACATTGACATTTATCGATTTGTTTCATATACTATGAACAGATTGAAGTTTATGAAAGCGAGGTAAAAAATGGCATCTGCATATAAAGATACCGCCCGTGTATTTAAAGCCTTTTGCGATGAAAACCGTCTGCAGATCCTGGAAATGCTGAGAAGCGGTGAAAAATGTGCCTGCAAACTTCTGGAGGAGCTGCAGATCAGTCAGTCTACCCTGTCCCATCATATGAAGATCCTGTGTGACGCCGGTATCGTTCAGGGGCGGAAAGAGGGAAAATGGGTGCACTATTCCCTTGACCCGGCCGGTGTGAAACGCGCCAAAGAACTGCTGGATGAACAGGTTGCCCTGACCATTCCTGCTGCGCAGAATGAATGCTGCTGCCCCACAGATAAATAAGCCATCGGAATAGATGGCTTTTGTCTCAGGTTATACTTCGATATTTTTCAATCTGTCAATATGAAAGGAGATTTACTTTATGGAAGTCTTTCGTTCTGTCTGGCTCTTTTTTCAGGACCAGATACTGGGGATAAAGTGGCTGAGCGCCGTCATACAAAACGGTCTGTCTGCCCTGGGTCTGGACACATCTTCCCGTCTGGGCGGCAGCATCCAATTCTTTATCTATGATGTGATAAAAATCACGCTGCTCCTCTGCGTCCTGATTTTTTTCATTTCCTACATTCAAAGCTTCTTCCCGCCCGAACGGAGCAAACGCATCCTGGGACGGTTCCGGGGAATCTGGGCGAACGTGATCGCCGCCCTTCTGGGAACGGTAACGCCCTTTTGCTCCTGTTCCTCCATACCGCTGTTTATCGGCTTTACCAGCGCAGGTCTGCCCCTTGGCGTGACCTTTTCCTTCCTGATCTCTTCCCCCATGGTTGATCTGGGAAGCCTTGTTCTGCTGATGAGCATTTTCGGAACAAAAGTTGCGATCGTCTACGTCGTGGTGGGACTGATCATCGCCGTTGTGGGCGGAACGATCATTGAAAAGCTGCACATGGAGAACTATGTGGAAGAATTTATTCGCAACGCAAAAGGCAGCATAGATATTGAAGCACCCAATCTGACCGTAAAAGACCGGCTGATCTACGCAAAAGAGCAGGTTACGGGAACCTTTAAAAAGGTGTTTCCCTACATTCTCATCGGCGTAGGCATAGGTGCGGTGATCCACAACTGGATCCCGGAAACCTGGGTGGAAACCATTCTCGGCGGCAGAAATCCCTTCGGTGTTATTCTGGCGGTTCTGGTGGGTGTGCCCATGTACGCAGATATTTTCGGAACCATTCCCATTGCGGAAGCCCTGCTTGCCAAAGGAGCTCTGCTGGGTACGGTACTCAGTTTTATGATGGCGGTCACTACCCTGAGCCTGCCTTCGATGATCATGCTTCGCAAGGCGGTAAAGCCTAAATTGCTGGGATTGTTTGTAGCGATCTGCACTCTGGGTATCATTATTGTCGGTTATTTATTTAACGCATTTCAATATATTTTAATTTAGGAGGATTTTACTATGTCACTGTTTGGTTTTGGAAAGAAAAAAGAAGAAAAGAAAACCGCGTCCTGCTGCTGTGGAAGCGCTGAAGTCAGTACAGAAGAACGCAGTTCCTGCTGCGGAAACGCTGAAATCAGCACAGAAGAAGCCGGTTCCTGCTGCTGCTCGGCTGAAAACACCGATTCTGCGGAATGCTGCTGCGGCGAGCCGGTAAAAGGGATCTGCTGCGTCAAGGTTCTTGGTGCCGGCTGCAAATCCTGCCATGAGCAGTACGAAAACGCAAAAGCCGCCGTCAAGGCTATGGGACTGGATCTAGAAGTGGAATACATCACCGATATGGAAAAAGTCATGACCTACGGTGTAATGTCCATGCCCGCTATCGTAGTCAATGAAAAGGTTGTATCCATGGGCAAAGTGCTGAAAGCTGCCGACGTGGAGAAGCTGCTTCGTACACTGGAGTAATGCCATGCAAAAAGTAGCGTTTATCTGTGTCCATAATTCCTGCCGCAGCCAGATTGCAGAGGCTCTCGGTCGGCATCTGGCAGCGGATGTATTTGAAAGCTATTCTGCCGGTACCGAATTAAAAGATCACATCAACCCGGATGCGGTGCGTCTGATGAAAGAACTTTATCACATTGATATGGAAGCCAAAGGGCAGCATAGCAAGCTGCTGTCTGATATTCCGCCTGTAGATGTGGTGATCACCATGGGCTGCAACGTGCAATGCCCCCATCTTCCCTGTGCATGGCGGGAAGACTGGGGGCTCGAAGATCCGACAGGGAAATCCGACGACATGTTTATTGAGACAATACAGAAGATTGAACGAAAAATACATGAACTGCGGGAAAAACTGAAATGAAAAAACAAAAAGGACGGAAATCACATCTCCTGATAATTTCCGCCCTTTTATTTATCTGTGAAGGTGCTGAACAGATACTTCTTCTTTCACATTTTCTTCGAAGACTTTTCTCTAACCTCATAGTCCTTTGCCAAAATATAATATATTCCGCCCTGCGTTTGCTGCTGATAGAGATGGTACTTTTCCATCTTTTTATAAATTTCATTTACCGGTTTTCGCCAGTTCAGCATATCGTGTTTATCGGCCGGATCGTAGTTGTAATCACCATGGTACAAAAAACCGTCCCGGCGATTACTGAAGATTTTTTCTACAATTTCCTTTTTCTTATCTTCCTGGAATATCTCATAAAAACCAGATAGTTCCGCGCCTATATAATTGTCAAACAGATTTACTTCAAAATCTATGGCTGCAACTTTGTGAAACAACACTTTTGCTTTTATAAGAGCTCCGTCTCCATCGTAATCGTAATACTTTATAGCAAATTCAACCGTACTGTCCTTGCACTTTGGTTTAAGTTTTAAGCGTGATAATGAACCATCGTACGTTTTTATCAATAATTTTGAGTTTGCGTTATTATTCAAAATTTCCCCTCCGTCAAAATACACCTTTCATCGCCATCCTTCTTCGTGCCAGCCATAGAACCTGTCCCTCTGGCTCACACGGTGACCACGACAACTTTTTCTCAAATTCCATTTCGTACTCCATCCAATATATTTTTCTTTACAGCAATCGGAATTTATTCCTGTCAAATTCCAGAAGCCCTTCTTTTCTCATTTTGCAAAGCTCATTCGACATAGCGCTCCGGTCAACAGAAAGAAAATCCGCCAGCTGCTGGCGATTAAAGGGAATCACAAACGCTGCGCTGCCCTGCCGCTTTGCCTCTTCGGACAAATAGGAAATCAGCTTCTCCCGCGTGGAACGTTTGGACATATGACCAAGCTTCTGCACCAGCTTTCTGTTTTTTTCGGAAATCGCAAAAAACAGATTCTGTACCACTGCAGAGTGGAAACGACAGGCGTTAGAGCAGGTGGTGATGATCCGTCGGACATCAAAAAACATAACCGCACTATCCTCCACTGCGACCACATCGTTAAGAAGCGCCCCGCTTTCCGGAGCCACATACGCTTCCCCAAACATCTCTCCCACAGAAATCTGTCCCAGGATGCTGCGGTTCCCCCAATAATCATCTTTCTGAATATGCAGGCTGCCTTCCACCAATACCGTAATATCATTTATGTGCTCGCCCTGCCTGAGAACATATTCGCCCTTTTTATACGTATAGACCCGAGCGCCCAGGCACGAGAGCATCGTCGCAATATCCTTTTCTCCAACACCGGCAAACATCTGCGTCCTTTTAAGAATGGGAATATATTTTTTCATAAAACCTCTTTTTTGTTGTAAAAACAACATCTTTGTTTTGTTTATCGTACTATGATTATCCCGTAAAGTCAATGAACTGCCGTACGGATTCAAGATACTATATTTCAAAATATGAAAAACGGAGGATAGAAACATGAACGAAAAAATGTTTTGTTTTCAATGTGAACAGACAGCCGGCTGTGCTGGCTGTACGGGAAATGCCGGTATATGTGGAAAGAAATCCGATACCGCCGAGCTTCAGGATAAACTGACCGGCACTCTGATCGGACTTGCAAACGTTGCTGAAAGAAACAGGGACCATGTAACAGAAGAAACAGACAGACTGGTGATCAACTGTCTTTTCTCCACACTCACAAACGTTAATTTCAACAACGAAACCATCCTGGCTCTCCTGGATAAAGCAGAGGCAGAGAAAAAACGACTTGTTTCCCTTTGCCATCTTTGCTCTCCGAAATGCGATAAAGCAAATGCCTACGATATGCACGAGCTTTGGAACAGTGATGAAGATATCCGTTCCTTAAAGTCACTTATTCTGTTCGGTATCCGCGGCATTGCCGCATACGCTTACCATGCTGATGTACTTGGCTACAGAGATGCTGACGTGAATCAGTTTTTCTACAAAGCACTCTCTGCCATCGGCACGAAAGAGTGGGGGATGGATGAACTGCTTCCCATCGTCATGAAAGTGGGCGCGATCAACCTCAAGTGTATGGCTCTCCTGGATAAAGCCAACACTGAAACCTACGGAAATCCCACCCCCACAGAGGTTAATCTGACAGTAGAAAAAGGGCCCTTCATCGTTATTTCGGGCCACGATCTTCGTGACCTCAAACTTCTCCTTGAACAGACGGAGGGTAAAGGTATCAACATCTACACCCACGGGGAAATGCTGCCTGCCCACGCATACCCTGAACTGAAAAAATATGCACACCTTAAAGGCAATTTCGGCACAGCCTGGCAGAATCAGCAGAAAGAGTTTGCCGAACTTCCTGCACCCGTTCTCTTTACCACCAATTGCCTGATGCCGCCCAAACCCAGTTACGCAGACCGGGTTTTCACCACGGAAGTTGTTTCTTATCCCGGACTTGTCCATATCGGGGAAGATAAGGATTTCACTCCGGTCATTGAAAAAGCCCTTGCACTGGGCGGCTATCCAACAGATATGCACTTTACAGGGATCAACGGCGGTAATAAGATGATGACCGGTTTTGCCCACAATGCGGTTCTGTCAGTGGCTGACACTGTGATCGAGGCCGTCAAATCGGGAGCCATCAAGCATTTCTTCCTTGTGGGCGGCTGTGACGGAGCCAGATCAGGGCGCAATTATTACACCGAATTCGTAAAGAACACACCAGCAGACAGTATCGTGTTAACTTTAGCCTGCGGAAAATATCGCTTTAACGATCTTGACCTGGGAACCCTCGGAGGATTACCCCGCATTATGGATATGGGACAGTGCAACGATGCCTACAGCGCGATTAAAGTCGCCGTGGCCCTTTCCGAAGCTTTTGGATGTGGAGTAAATGAGCTGCCGCTTTCCATGGTACTTTCCTGGTACGAGCAGAAAGCTGTGTGCATCCTCCTGACTCTGCTGCATCTTGGCATCAAAAACATTCTGCTTGGGCCGTCATTGCCGGCATTTATATCACCGAATGTATTGAACTTTCTGGTTGAAACATATAATATCGCGCCCATCAGCACTCCGGAGGAGGACTTAAAGAAAATACTTGCATAAATTATAACGCGGAAATCTTTTGTGAGGATTTCCGCGTTATCTTTTTACTTCCTCCGCTATATCTTTAATGCTCTCTGCCATATCAGCATTGATCCCCACCGCTCTGTCTCCAAAGCTTTCCGGCACAACGGCCTGCTCCAGATTCAGTCTGATCAGTCGAATATTATCATGTTCTCTTACCAGCTTTTCAAAGGGGAAACGGATGATTGTGGGTGTATTAAATCCTACGCCCAGTTCCAGAAGAACCAGCTTTTTGTCCATAGCTTCTGACAGATACGCAGAAAATCTTTCTTCTGCTTCATACCAGGCATCATCCTGAACAAAAAAGTTGTCCTTACGGAGATTCATATCCATAGGTCCGCCGCAGACGGGACACTTTGGCACCATAGAGGATGGAATCCTGCAATCTCTTCTTGCCTGATCCATCTGACGAAATAATTCTGTGGCATCATACGTTTTATTATGGCATCCTCTGCGGCATTGAATGTGAAAATAATCTCCCTGGGTACAGAAAATCTTTTCCTCCGGCAGTCCCGCTTTTACAAACTGTGCATCTGCATTGGTGCTTAATACAAAACTCTTCTTATCAGATAATGCCTGAAGGAGCAGTCTGTGAAGCGGCGTTACATCAAGATCTATTCCGCCAAGCAAAGCCTGCTTCGACCAGTATCCCCAATAGCTTTCTTCATCCGGGAACGGATAAAATCCGGCAGAATACATATCCTGCATGTACGGGCCTTTACCGTACTTCTTCTGAAACTCGCCAAAGTTTTCCTCAAAGAATTTTCCGCCATACCGGGCACCGGCAGCCGTACTCATTCCTGCTCCGGCCCCGATCAGCACATACTCCGCATTCCGTATCATATCGGCGGCATCCCTTATCTGCTGTTCATAGGCAGTGTCCTGGTAAATATAATCTCTTGCAGGTATACCGCAAAGGAAAGTTTCAAAGGATATCTTCCGTCGCGGAAATGTCATCATTTTCATCACTGTCACCTTCTATCTTAGCAGTTCCCTGTAGATTTCTTCATCCAGATCCTTGAACACATTAAATATCACTTTAAGGGAACTGCCTGTTTCTTCCTTATATTCCTTCACCGTTTTCACGGCAATCTCTGCCGCTCTTTGATTCGGAAACATGAATACACCCGTTGAAATACAGCAGAATGCAATAGAATCCACTCCGTGTGCTTCCGCAATTTCAAGGCATGATCGATAGCATGATGCCAGCAGTTTTTCATGCTCTTTTGTCAATTCTCCCTGCACGATGGGGCCTACCGTATGGATCACATAATCGCAGGGAAGATTGTATGCCGGTGTGATCTTGGCCTGACCGGTCGGTTCTTCATACCCCTGCTCATCCATGATTCTGGCACAGGTAAGCCTTAACTGTATCCCGGCATAAGTATGGATGCAGTTATCAATACAGTTATGACAGGGCTGATAACAGCCGGTCATGCCGCTGTTTGCCGCATTCACAATGGCGCCAGCCTTGATTCTTGTGATGTCGCCCTTCCAGACATAGATATCCGGCTGAAGCATTTCCATAACCGAAAGTGTGACAATGCCCTTTTCTTTATTGATCTGCTGCAAATATTCATCCTGCACACGTAAAAACTCATCGTCAATTGCGCCCGGCATTCTGATATTCATAAGAGATCGAAGCAGCCTTTTCTGCTCCTCAACGTTGGCAGGTATCTGCATCCGGGTGTATTTTCGGCGTTCTTTTAATAATGTTTCGATCAGATATACGCGTTTTTCGTTCTGGTTCATCTCTTTATCTTCTTTCAATGGCTTTTACCGGACAGTTTTCATAACAGTTTCCGCAGTGCAGGCAATGCTCCTGCCGGATCCTAAAGGGATCACCTTCCTCTATACATCTCTGGGGGCATAGTTCTCTGCAGGTACCGCAGCCGACACAGCTTTCGGTTATGAAATATCCTTTTTCTGTCAGTTTAACATCTCCCAGACGGTATGTCTCCCGAAGGATATTCAAAAACTTTATAACAAAGCACACAGATAAAATTTGCCAGGTGTAATTGCCTGGCAGTTACATTTTGTGTGTGCGAGGAAAACTGGAAGTGAACAAAATCGCTGCGCGATGGCCTGCCAAGGCTGTGGCGCAGC
>CALZOU010000048.1 GCA_945827805.1 uncultured Lachnospiraceae bacterium | reverse complement strand
GTTCTTAAACTGTTGCCCTACCAGAAATGGGTGTTATTTTTCTGTGCGAGATTTACATGTATATATAATGATCATTTGAAGTTGTATATCATGTGGGAAATACCGTCTAATGTTCTTTCTGGTGTGCTGGTCATACTGGTAAGAATATTGCTTTTGGCTATTTTTGTGCTTTTGATCATCAGCGGATTTCTTTCGCATCGAATCGCCGGAAGTATCGTTTTGCCGGTTCAGAATCTTACAACCACTATGGCTAAAATGAAACAGGGTGATATGAGTGTGCGTGCAGAGGTTAATAGAGAAGATGAATTTGGAGAGCTGGCAAATTCTTTTAATTCTATGGCAGACAGAATTGAAGTGTTAATGAAGAATGTGGACGAGGAGAAACACAGCCTTTGGATCGCTGAGACAAGATCTCTTAATTTGCAGATGAATCCGCATTTTTTATATAATACGCTTGATGTGATTAAGTGGGAAGCCAAAATGGGAAATGTGCAGGAGGTAGAAGATATTGTTGTGAAGCTTGGCCGTGTGCTTCGCCGCGTAATGTCCACCAGTAAGGATCTGGTTACATTGGCATATGAGATGGAAATCGTAGAAGCTTTTGTTGATATTATGAAATTCCATTATGATGATTTGGAATTGCAAGAGGATGTGGAGGAGAATGTGAGGGAAATGATAATTCCCAAGTTGATGGTAGAGCCTATTGTAGAAAATGCTATTGTTCATGGATTTGCAAATATGTCAAAATCATGCAGAATAAATCTGACTGCGAATGTAAAAGAACCGTATATTATGATTACAGTCACAGACAATGGTATGGGTATGACACCACAGGAAGTAGATGAGATTTTGGATTTTCGACAGACGAATACACATCATATTGGCTTGTCAAATGTGGATCGAAGGGCTAAATTATATGGAGATGAAATCTGCGGCCTTACAGTGAAGAGTGATGTGGGAAAAGGAACTACTATATTGCTTCGATTGAAAATATTTGGAGACACGCAAAAGGGAGAGGAACAGAAAAATGATAAAGATATTGATCGTTGAGGATGAGAAATTGACCAGACAAGGCCTCAGACTTACTTTCGATTGGACAAAGCTCGGTTGTGAAGTGATTGGTGATGCTGTTAATGGAGAAGAGGGAGAAACAAAAATCTGTATGCTTCATCCGGATATAGTTATCACAGACATTAAAATGCCGATAGAAGATGGATTGCAGATGATGAAAAATCTCCAGGGGAAATTTTCAGGAGAATATATTATTTTGTCTGGATTTGATGAGTTTTCTTATGCTAAACAGGCTATTGAACTGGGGGCGCGAGGTTATTTGCTGAAACCTGTAGATGACCGGGAGCTGGAAGAAACGCTTCAGCGTGCTATCCGGGAAATTGACAGAAAACGTCGGGAGGCAGGAAATGTAGAGCGGGAGCGTGAGGAAAAGGATAAACGTGTCCTGAGTGGATTTAGCGACAAATATATTTCCCGGGCATGCGATATCATTCGATGCAGATATAAAGAGGAGATTACGGCAAAGGCTGTGGCAGAGGAATTGAACATAAGCGATAGCTACCTCGAGAAACTCTTTAAGAGTAAGACAAGCTATACTTTTCACAATGTTCTGACTTTCTATCGAATGAAAGCCGCTATTGAACTGTTGGAAAATTCGGATATGAAAGTGTATCATATTGCTTACGAAATTGGATATAATGATGCCAAATATTTCAGCAAGACTTTTCAGAAAATTGTAGGAATCAAACCTACAGAGTATAGAAAAGGGTATCATCTGGCAGAAAATAGTATTATTAACAGTTTGTAGATAGGTATTCTCTGAGTTGACAAACATTCTTCTATCCACTACTATGTTAAAAACAAACGAACACAAAAAAGGTGGCAAGACAGATGAAAAAACCGGTGGAAGTTATGCTTCGGGGAGGCCAGTTTAAACAGTATACAGAGCAAAGCCTGTCCGAGATGCGCAAAAAATACGAACTGAAAAGAATTGAGCTGGAGGTCATCTGCTGTCTGTCCCAGTGCGGGGAAGATGATACGGTGGTCAGTATTCATGAGTATCTGAATGCCAATCGCGGCCATATTTCCCAGACTGTATTCAGTCTTTGCGAAAAGGGGCTGATCACAGCAGAGCAGGATAAAAAAGACAGAAGATACGTTCATTACAGTTTGACCCATGAGGGCAAAAAGATTGCCGCAGAGGCGGATGATGTGTGGAAAAGAGTCCGGGAGGAGATGTTTGCGGGCATATCCGATGATGAGCTGGAGGTTTTTAAACGGGTATTGCTAAAGGTGAATGAAAATATCAAAGCAAAATCGAAATAGTTCATGAAAAAAATATAAAGTCGGTTGACTTTATATTTTTTTACCTTTAATATGTTAAAAACAAATGATTTGAAAAGTAACATGATGGCACTGCGAAGCATTCAATGACAGAGCGTAACTGTTCAGAACATGCCGAATCACTTGCTGATGAGGCCGTAAGAACATGATTCAGGTGTAAGCAAATACAACGGAGGCATGCATATGGAAGAAAACAGAGAAACCGGAAAAAAGAAAACCATGGACATCAGTGTTTTGTCGCATGAGATTACCTACCGCAGATATCTGCTGAATAAGGGAAAAGTCAAAGACCTGTTTGAGAACATCAGTATACCGGAGTACATTGCCCTGCACAGTATTGCAAGGGAGAGCGAAGAATCTTCCATATACGGGCAAAAGACATATCTGAAAGATATTTCCGCAAAAATGGAGCTGACCATGCGCCAGACATCCAAGATGATCGGGGATATGAGAGACAGGGGACTTCTGATCTGGTCCCATGATGGAAACGGCAGTGAGGGAACCTATGTAACGATCACGCCAGCTGGAGAAGAGAAGCTGCAGGAACAGGAAGTTGTTCTAAAGAAATTTTATGGAAGCGTAATTGAGAGCTTTGGCACAGATAAATTGATCCAACTGTTGCAGCTGATGCAGGAACTGGAAACGACCATGAGTCTGGCTTTTGAGAAGATGGAGGATAAAGATGCAGAGGACATTAGCTGAGTATACAACCAGGCAGGAGGAGATCTGCCGCAGAAATGACAATATTTCGCCGCGATTATATGAAGAATATGGTGTAAACAGGGGACTCAGGGACGAAAACGGAAATGGTGTTCTGACAGGCCTGACTAATATTTCCCGAATCAAGTCTTCTGAGATTCAGGACGGCAAAAAAGTATCCTGTGACGGACAGCTCTGGTACAGAGGCTACCGGGTGGAGCATCTGATCCGGGATCTGGGGGAGGACGAACTGGGCTTTGAAAAGATCGCCTATCTGCTTTTGATGGGGGAATTGCCGGATACAGAGCAGGAAAAACAGTTCAAGGAGCTGATTGGCGCCTGCCGGACGCTTCCCACTAACTTTACCCGGGATGTGATCATGAAAGCACCATCGGAGGATATTATGAACTCCATGACCAGAAGTATTTTAACGCTGGCATCCTATGATGAACGGGCCAAGGATACCTCCGTAAACAATTCCCTGCGCCAGTGTATCCAGCTGATCAGCGAATTTCCCATGCTGGCAGTTTACGGCTACAATGCCTATAATCATTATGAAAAAGATCAGAGTATGTTTATCCATCATCCGGATCCTGCCCTGTCCACGGCGGAGAATCTGCTGATGCTGATGCGGCCGGATAAAAAGTACACGAAGACGGAGGCAAAGGTTCTGGATACAGCCCTGATCCTGCATATGGAGCATGGCGGAGGTAATAATTCCACTTTTACGACTCGTGTGGTTACCTCTTCCGGTTCCGATACGTATTCCACGATGGCGGCAGCCATGTCTTCCCTTAAAGGTCCGAAGCACGGCGGCGCTAATATCAAGGTTATGGAAATGATGGCGGATATCCGGGAGCATGTTGCCGATTACTCGGATAAGGATGCTATCCGCTGGTATCTGGAGAAAATCGTGGATAAGGAAGCCTTTGACCGAAAGGGCCTGATTTACGGTATGGGTCATGCCATATATTCGTTGTCAGATCCCAGAGAACGTGTCCTGAAAAGTTACGTGCAGAAGCTGGCTGTTGAGAAGGGGCGGGAGCAGGATTTCCTGCTGTACGAAAACATTGAGAATATAGCCCCGGAAGTGATCGCTGAGAAGAGGAAAATGTATAAAGGCGTCAGTCCGAATGTGGATTTCTACAGCGGCTTTGTCTATGAAATGCTGGGTATTCCCATGGAATTATATACTGCGATTTTTGCGATCGCCCGAATCGTAGGCTGGAGCGCGCACCGGATCGAGGAGCTGATCTGTACGGATAAGATTATTCGTCCGGCGTATATGAGTGTGATGCGGGAGAAAGAGTAAAAGACAATTGCACAACTCCCCAATTTATGCTATATACATTTTGGGCGTTTTTTGAGGAGGATACGACGAATGAGCAAAGAAGACAGACTGAAAGCCTTTGAGACCATGCTGCAGGCAGTACAGGAAAACTGCCGCGCGACAGAGGAGAAAATGAAGCATCTTAAAGAACAGGGGAAGGAAAAATCCGCTACCTACCGGCAGTTGATGGGAAATAAGATGCAGTATCAGAATATGCTCGCCATGTACAGAATTTATGGGTTGCTGGACGAGGAACTACAGCAGTGATAGAAAAAGAGGAAGATGTTTGCTTTTTTGAGAGCGGCATCTTCTTTTTTCGCTTTTATGGTGTTAATCGGTAACGGGCAATATTCTTCCAGTTGGGTGGAAACCCCATATGAAGTAACCTGTTGCGTAAAGGTTAAAAAACTTTTTGATGTAGCCATATGCTTGTTCTCCCGTAAAATAAAAAGAGGGAGAGACCCGCAGGTTCTCCCCCGCCTGTGGGCTTCGCAAGTTTCCACAGAACGATCACTGAGCTCAATATAGCAGAAATAACGGCAGAAGTCAATAGACTGAAAAATCAGCCATATCTATTTGTCGGAGTCTGCAGTAAGCTCAATATAGTGTATGTAGTATGGGCATCCATCATACCTGGTTTTTATTTAGAGAGGCATTTCGTGCATAGAGTAAACTATGAAGCAGGCTGGAGAGTGGCCCCGAAGCATTGTGGGAAATTACATATATTTCATTTATATTTGAATTGGTGAAACCATTTGTACCGTCTCTTTATCTAATAGGTGTAAAGGCCATACATTCGAATGAAAAGCCGGACGCAACAGGAGGAAATATACATGCAGCTGTACAGAAGAAAGCGAAAACCGGATACGGATGCATTCATGGAGCTGATTGAAGAAAACACGCAGTCTATGTATAAGACAGCGTGGGCCATCTTGCGAAATGAAGAAGATGTGGCAGATGCGCTGCAGGAAACGATTGTAAAGGGGTTCGAAAATCTTCATACTCTTCGCAAACCGGAGTTTTTTAAGACATGGATGATGCGGATTCTGATCAATACTTGTTTGCAGATCCGAAAACAGCGGCAAAGGCTGCTCACCTTCGGAGATGATTTGCCGGAAATGCCGGTGGAGGATTCTTATGACGCTGATTCAGGGTTTAAGGAATTGTTGAATATGGTGGATGAAGCAGACCGTTTGCTTTTGACCCTATATTATGCAGATGAGTTTAAACTCTCGGAAATTGCAGAACTTCTGGATATGAATGTAAATACTGTAAAGACGCGGCTTTCAAGAGCCAGGGAGAAGATAAGGAGAGGGTTGTATGAATAAGAAATGGCATATGGATCAGGAAAAGGATTTTGATGAAGAAATCAGGCATATTTTTCAGGAACCTGTGGAAATACCGGAAGCGGTTCGGCAGGCTAAGAGGCAGGCCAGAAATATTATACAAAATAAAGATATAAGGACAAAACGGCACAAAGGGCGTTATGTGATGAAATTTGCTGCTGCCGCAGCGACAGTTATGATCATCTTTAGTGGAATCTGCGTGATAAATCCTGTGCTGGCGGAAAATATTCCGTTGGTAGGGCATGTGTTTGAGAAGCTTGGCAGATCCTTCAGCTTTTACGGAGATTACAATGGATATGCCAGACCTTTGGACGAAAAGAAAGATGGTGGGGAGAACACAGAGAATTCTTCGGAAATAACGGGCAGCGAGAAATCGGATACAGGCAATCTGTACAGTCAGACTGAAAATGGTGTTACCTTATCTCTTTCAGAAGTATACTGCCATGAAAAAGCAGTATATATCAGTCTGGTAATTCATGCAGAGAATCCGATACCGGAAACAAATACGCAGGGAGAATCTACGATTTTATATGTCATGGGATCAGATCTGGATTTCTCTTTTGTGGACAAAAAAGACGAAGAATTCTTGTGGCACGAGTTAAGCGGAATGCTGTTGGATGAAAATACATATGCCGGTGTTTTGCGAATTGATCTTCCTCAAAATCCTACGGAAAATTTCAAGCTGGATTTTATGGTGCAGAAAATCATGGGCTCGGTGGAAGGCGAAGAATGGTCCTTTGACGGCCAGTGGAAATATTCCATTGATGTGACGGTAGATCATACGAATGTGGTAACTAAAAAAGTCAATCAGGCAAAGCAGTGTGATATTGGTGAGATTACCGTCATCAAATCTCCTTTTGATATAAATCTGGAATATGATCATGCGAAAGCATCGGATTACCTGATTACGGTATTGGATGCTGACGGCAATCCAATGCTGGGGGCAGTGAATGGTTGTGATACTCTGGATAATTTACCGGTTTCGTATCATGATGTGTCTGAAATTACGATTTATGTATTTGATTATTATGAGTATATGGATGAAATCAAGGGATACCGTCCCACTGAGGAAAAGGGATATCGGGAGATGTATGAGGAAAAAGCCGTTTATTATGAATCGGTATCCTTTTTGGAAGAGTAGGGACGGAATTAAAGCACTATTGAAAAAGGGATAAAGAACTAAAAAGTATTCATACAGAAAGAATCAATAATTGTTCACTGGACCATTTATTGATATCTACGGCAATAAAACCTTGCCCCATGACGGAAAATCAATCATGGGGCGAGGCATCTCTTTTTACACTGCTTTTGATTCGTGAACTTTTCTCGTGAAATAGCATATGGCCCACGCGATACTCATCCCCGCCGCAATGCCTAGTGCGTACAGAAACGTATCCCGTCCGTACCGCCATGCGTTCAGCATATCCCCTTCCACGATGCTGCTCATGCAGTAATACAGCGTACTTCCGGGGATCAGAGGAATCACCGAGGTAACGAAAAAGGACGTGGAGGTCTCCCGGCATACTCTAGCCAGGATCTCTGCGTACACATCCACCGCAAAGCCCGCCGCCAGCGTGGGGAAAAATACGCCGCCCCACAGCTCCCGACAGAGAAGAAAGACCAGCCAGCCCCAGAAACCGCCCAGCGCAGCCAGGGGCAGATACTTTGGTTTTATGTGAAACAGCATGCCGAAGCCCACAGAACCTAAAGCTCCGGTAAGTAATTGTACTATCATGAGTTAAAATCTCCTGAATAAACAGATGGCTCCGATAAAGCCCAGCGCCAGTATGGCCGCCAGCAGGATAGCCTCAATGAAACGCATCACACCCGAGATCGTATCCCCGATCAGGATATCCCGGATAGCATTGGTGGTCATCAGTCCCGGAATCAGCAGCATGATATCGCCGATCATGACCTTGTCCATATGGAGGAAAGGAAACAGTCGGCAGCCTGCGCAGATAAAACAGCCGGTCAGAAAAGATGCCACAAATTGAAAGGTAACTTCGTTCATACACACCGGACGCACGAATTTGTGCAGCAGCCGGATGAGCACTGCAGCGAGTCCGGCAAACAGTCCGTCTTTGAGATTGCCGCCAAAAAAGACGGCAAAGCTGGAGGCGGCAAGAATGCTTCCGGCCAGCTGCTCAAATGGCGTCGGACGGGTTCGGGATATTTCACTCAAACGTTGACGCAGGTCTGCCGGAGAACAGGGCTGGCTGCAGAAGCTCCGGCTCAGATCATTCAGTTTTTCCAGCTTGGTGAAATCGTTTCCGCCGTTTCCGCGTACCCTTTTGGTCTGGGTACGGGCATTGCCGTCGGGACACTCCATAGTGATGACAATACTGGAGGTAATGACAAATACATTCATCTGAACAGCTCCGCAGGCATAACCCATGCGGTTTAAAGTATCCTCCACGCGGAAAATTTCCGCTCCGCTGGAGAGCAGTTCATCTCCCATATCAAGAAAAATAGGAAGATATTGTGTTATAGGCTGCATGGCCGTTTTCTCCTTTAGCATATCGCAGCAGTTTTTGTACGTTCCAGTATAGCCTATTCTTTACATCAGGACAATATATTGTCTTTTTTCTTTTGATAGGAATACTTGCATCCTGTGATAAGAATAGGTATGATACTTCATAGCGAAAAGAATATGTTGTGGAGCGGTCTGCACAGACAAAACGAGAATGTCCGGCGGATTCTGGCTAAGGAGAGACTATGAGTGTAAATTATCACGCATTTCAGAATAAAGGCGTACCTTTTGTAGAATGTGAGGCGCTGTGTGAGCAGTGGCATCAGGAATTTTCCGGGTATGATCCGAAAAGGATCGCGGGTATCCTGCATCTTACGTATGATGAGAAGTACATATATCTGCCGTATTTCCAGACACGGTACAGAATGTGTTTGAAGGACGGAGAACTGGAAAAAGAGACGGAGAGCGGTTGGACCGGGGAGCTGTATTTCAACGAATCCATGGCCATCTATCATGTGTTGAAATATACAGTGGATATGCCGAGATGCTCCGGCATCTGGGTGTCCAATGAAAAACTGGATCGGGTGGTGTCCAGAAACACGCGGCTTGTGGATCCTCTGTTAACTCCGTTTGCAAAAGCATGGACCGGGCGGTGCAAAGAGCTGGCGCAGGCCTGTGAAAAAATCGGCGGCAGAAAGATTGATAAAGGGGATGTAGCCTATCAGTTTGCGGCATTTCCTTTTATGGAAATCCAGCTGGTGTTCTGGGATGCGGATGAGGATTTTCCGGCGCAGGTACAGGTGATGTTTGATGAACATGCGACGGACTATATTCATTTTGAAACCTCCGGCTGCATTGTGGCGGATCTGCTGGAGAAGATCGGAATATAAAGATGATCTGCGGTAGCAGTTCAGAGTGGGCTGAATCACTGCCTGATGATGCCATATGAACCATATTTTACAGGAGGATGAAATAATGTTGGACTGTCTTTTTGTGGGCTGCGGCGGTTTTATCGGTGCCGTACTCCGCTTTCTGATGGGAAAGCTTCCGGTAAAAAATCCGGCGGGTTTTCCGGTAACGACGTTTATGATCAATGTGATCGGTGCGTTTGTCATCGGCTGCATTGCAGCACTGGCGCTCAAAAACAGTGACCTCAATCCCAGACTTGTGCTTTTTCTGAAAGCGGGGATCTGCGGTGGATTTACAACTTTTTCCACATTTTCTCTGGAAACGGGAGAATTGCTGCGGGCAGGCTCTTTTGTGACGGCCATAGCCTATGTGGTTCTCAGCGTAGTCTGTGGTGTACTGGCGGTAATTGCAGCTCAGTACCTGTGCAGGTAGAGATAAAATGGGAGTGTCTTATTGTATTAATATAAAAACATATAAAACCTATTGACATACTAGGAATAAAGGCATATAATTCCAGACATACCAGAGAAAGGAGGAAACAGGATATGCGAAGAGAATGCTGTATGACAGACATGGGTATGTGTTGCTGCTGCTGCCGAATGCACGGCTCCCGGACATGTGAGATGGCCAGGTACTTCGCTGCTGTTTTGTGATGTGCCTTATTGCTTTTGCGAGAATAAAGTAAATGCCATTTGCCCGGGAGTATTCAGACGGGCATTTTTTTACGGGATAAAGCATAGTAACCCTATAGAGAATGTAGTAAAACAGCGAAATATGAATTGCCGGTAAGCTTACGGGCAATTCCTGAATAAAGTATAGAAAAAGAGGAGAATAAGATTATGAAAAATCTGAAAAAATTTCTGACACTTGGATTAACTGCAGCACTGACACTGGCACTGACGGCGTGCGGTCAGTCCGCGGCCACATCTTCCGCAGAAGGTTCACAGGCAGCCGCATCATCTCAGGCATCTGAAGCAGCAGAAGCAAGCGCTGCCGAAGATACAAATGCCATTTACCGCACACTGGATGAGATCAAAGAAAGCGGAACCATCAACATCGGTGTATTTTCCGACAAAAATCCCTTTGGTTATGTGGATGAAAACGGTGAATATCAGGGCTATGATGTGTATTTTGCCAACAGATTAGCCAAGAATCTTGGTGTGGAAGCAAATTTCGTCTCCACAGAAGCAGCTAACCGCATCGAATACCTGCAGACCGGTAAAGTGGATGTGATCCTGGCCAATTTTACAGTGACTGAGGAAAGAGCACAGGAAGTTGATTTTGCCCTTCCATACATGAATGTGGCGCTGGGCGTAGTATCCAGAAATGACAAGGTGATCGACAGCCTGGATAACTGGAATCCGGATGATTCCATCATCGTTATCTCCGGCACAACAGCAGAAACATACCTGACATCGAATTATCCGGATATCCCGCTGCAGAAATTTGATTCTTACGCAACGGCTAAAGAGGCTTTCCAGAACGGAACATCTGTGGCATGGGCTAACGATAATACCGAGGTTATTGCATTTTCTCTGCAGAATGAAGGATATACCGTAGGCATCCCATCTCTGGGCAGCGCTGATACCATTGCCCCGGCGGTAAGCAAGGGCAATACCACACTGCTTGACTGGATCAACGAAGAGATCAAAACCCTTGGCCAGGAGAATTTCTTCCATGCAGATTATGAAGCTACTCTCCTGGATACCTACGGCTCTGAATATGAAGACAGCCTTGTGGTAGAGGGCGGAGAAACAAAATAAAAGACCAAAAGGCGGGCGTATGAACTGGGAGTTTATCATCAAATATCTTCCGCTGTATCAGCGGGCTGCCATCCTGACGGTGAAGATCGGTGTCATTGGCATCGTCTTTGCCGTTTTGGTGGGACTTGTCTGTGCGGCTGTGCAATATTATAAAATACCGGTGGCGAGGCAGATCACGGCGGTCTATATTGAACTGAGCCGAAACACACCGCTTCTGGTGCAGCTGTTTTTTCTGTATTACGGCTTCCCCAAAATCGGAGTCCGGTTAAGTGCGGAGGTCTGCGGTGTTGTGGGGCTGGCCTTTCTCGGCGGCAGCTATATGGCCGAGGCCTTTCGCAGCGGGCTTGAAGCAGTGGATGATGTCCAGAAGGAGAGCGCTTTCAGTCTTGGATTAAACAGCCGCCAGATCCTGGGGTATGTAATATTGCCTCAGGCTTTATCTACCAGTGTCCCGGCGCTGGTGGCAAATATTATTTTCCTTTTAAAAGAAACCAGTGTTTTCAGTGCTATCAGCCTGATGGACCTGATGTTTACGGCAAAGGATCTGATTGGTCTGTACTACAAGACCACAGAGAGCCTTTTTTTACTGGTAGTGTTCTATCTGCTGATCCTGCTGCCGGTGTCTATAGTGGGCACTCTGTTGGAAAGGAGGCTTCGCTATGCCGGATTTGGGGATTGAAGTGCTGTTTAAGGGCACAAATATGCTTCGGCTGCTGCAGGGACTCTGGGTGGCCATGCGCATCAGTCTGATTTCCATCGCTGTCAGCATTCCTCTGGGAATCATCGTGGGCGCGCTGATGACGGTGAAAAATATGGCTGTGAAGGCAGTGTCCAAGGTTTATCTGGAGGTCATCCGCATCATGCCGCAGCTGGTGCTTCTGTTTCTGGTGTATTTCGGGACCACAAGGGCCATGGGCATCAATCTGTCCGGAGAGCTGGCTTCCATAATCGTATTTGTTCTGTGGGGAACGGCGGAGATGGGAGATCTGGTGAGGGGAGCCCTGATCAGCATCCCAAAGCATCAGTACGAAAGCAGCCAGGCACTGGGGCTGACAAAAAGTCAGACGTATCTGTATATCATTATTCCCCAGACGCTTCGCCGGCTGCTGCCGCTGTCCATCAATTTGATCACCCGTATGATCAAGACCACCAGCCTGGTGCTGATGATCGGTGTGGTGGAGATGCTCAAAGTCGCCCAGCAGATCATCGAGGCGAACCGTATGTCCAGTCCAAATGCGGCCTTCGGTGTATTTCTGGTGGTTTTTGTGCTGTATTTCCTGGCCTGCTGGCCCATCAGTATGCTGGCCAGATATTTAGAGAAAAAATGGAGTTGATAGAGGATGGCAGAACCGATACTTGAAATTGAACAGTTAATAAAAGAATACGGACAAAACCGTGTACTGGATGGGGTGAACCTCACCGTGCATAAGGGTGAGGTTATCGTGATCGTGGGACCGAGCGGCTGTGGAAAGAGTACACTGCTTCGCTGTATCAATGCTCTGGAGGACATACAGGGCGGAATCATCCGTCTGCATGGTGAAGAAATACAAAAAGGAAGCGCTTCGTCGCAAAAACTCAGACAGAAGATCGGCATGGTTTTTCAGAGTTATGATCTTTTTCCCCATCTGACAGTTCTGGATAATATTACGCTGGCTCCGGTAAAAGTACAAAAGAGAAAAAAAGAGGATGCGGCGAAAGAAGCCATGGAGCTTTTGACACGCATCGGCCTGGCGGATAAGGCCAACAGTTATCCCCGCCAGTTATCCGGCGGTCAGAAACAGCGTGTGGCCATAGTCAGAGCACTGTGTATGCATCCGGAGATCCTTCTTTTCGATGAAGTGACGGCAGCTCTGGATCCGGAGATGGTCAGAGAGGTGCTGGATGTGATGCTGGATCTGGCCCGTCAGGGGAAGACTATGCTGATCGTTACCCATGAAATGTCCTTTGCCCGGGCAGTGGCTGACCGGGTGATCTTCCTTGATCAGGGAAATATTGTGGAGGAAGCAAAGCCGGAGGAGTTTTTTGAACATCCAAAGACTGAAAGAGCCCAGAAATTTCTGCATGTATTTTCCTTTGATCAGGTCAAAAAGCAGGAAGAAGGTAACTGTTCAGAACAGTCCGAATCGCATTTGTAAAAGTACTGAACAGATACGGAAGAAGTATAAAAACGCTGTGCTGCAGGAGAGAGATTTCGTGCCGCACAGCGTTTTCGCAGATGTGGAGTGCATGAAGAATTATTAAGACATAATCAGATGTATTGACGTCATACAATTTACAGTATAAAGTAGAACTATCAAAAAAGATTTGCGGCAACAACGAAGTTCAGGCACCAATTTTTCGCAAAAATGTAAAAAGGAGGAAAGTTTTATGAAAACATTAAAAAAATTATCAATTTGTTTGTTTTCGGCGATGTTCCTGTTCGTACTTGCAGTGGCGGTTCCGAAGACGGTAGAGGCCAAATCCAAAGTAAGCTATTATGAGACCACAAAGGTAACTGATATTAAGGAAGGCAAGGGAAGTTCCTATGATCGAGTAATTGAGCTCCCGAAAGATGCCGTAATGAAAGTTACCAGTACCGCTAATTCCAAATGGTACAAAGTGGAATACCAGAACTCAAAACAGAAGGTATTCAAAGGTTATGTAGCCTCCAAAGATCTGCAGAAGGCTGAAACCTACAAAACCACAAAAGGATGCAATATTCGTAAAGATGCCAAGAAATCCTCTGATATAGTATATGAAGCTGCCAAAAGTGAAAGCGTTTTTGTTGTAAATACATCCAATAAAAACTGGTACAAAATCGTATATTATCACAAAGATAAAGTTTACAGAGGCTACATTGCCAGTTCCTGCCTGAAAAAAGAGAAAGCCAGCAGTTCTTCTTCCTCTTCTTCCAGTTCCAAGAAAGATGTGAAATACGTAGCTACCGGCGATGTAAACATGAGAGAAAAAGCCACTATATCTTCAAATGTTCTGACTGTAGTGGAAAAAGGTGATACTGTACATGTAACAGATACGTCCAATGGAAAATGGTACAAAGCATATTACACCAATTCCAAAGGTGTTAAGCATACCGGATATATTTCCAAAAACTATCTGAAAAAGAAATGATAAAAATATCCCCCCATATAGCTTTTTCTCCATGTGATTTTGTATTATACTGAAATAAGAGTTTCCCAGAAGGGTCAAAGAAAAGGAGAAAAACATATGCATATGCTGACAGACGAAAACGGAAATATCATACCGCACGGCTGCGATCACGAGCATAGCCATGAGCACAGCCATACGCACAGTCATGACCACGAGCATACCCATGAGCACAGTCACGATCATCACCACGATCACGGCGCACATGCTGAGACAGATGCTCTGATTGGCTACATGGTATCTCACAATGCGCACCATGCCGAGGAATTAAAAGAAATCGCCCACACCCTTCGTCATGAAGGCCGCGGTGAGATCGCCGATTGCATCGAAGCTGCTGTAACAGATTTTGCAGCCGGCAACGAAAAACTCAGCAAAGCGCTGGAGATGATCAAAGGTTAAAAATGCGTGCCCGGTTTTCGGGCACGCATTTGTCTTTATTATTCTATCGGCACCTTAGCCCATCGCCCGCTGGCCCCGCAAGGCAGCACCAACCCGTTAGAGCTCACCGGCAGTCCAATCTCCTCAGATCTCACATATCCTCCAAAAGTTTTCAGCTCCGTAGAAATCAGATACGTCAATACCGCCGGCTGCAGCCCGGTCGTATAAGAATTCACCAGGAAAAACAGCGGATCATCGGATAATAGCTGCGCACACAGCTTGATCAGTCCGTGAATGGATTCTTCAATCTTCCAGATCTCACCTTTCGGTCCGCGGCCATAAGAGGGCGGATCCATGATGATCGCATCGTAATGATTGCCGCGGCGGATCTCACGCTGGACAAATTTGACACAATCATCCACGATCCATCGAATGGGTGCATCACTCAGACCGGAGCTTGCCGCATTTTCCTTTGCCCAGGTCACCATACCCTTGGAAGCGTCCACATGTGTTACGCTGGCTCCGGCTTCGGCAGCAGCCAGTGTGGCACCGCCGGTATAGGCAAACAGATTCAGTACTTTCACCGGACGGTCGGCATGACGGATCAGATCCCCGAACCAGTCCCAGTTTGCTGCCTGCTCCGGGAAAAGTCCCGTATGTTTAAAACTGAAAGGTTTCAGATTAAATGTCAGGTTACGGTAATGAATGGTCCATTGTTTCGGCAGATCAAAGAACTCCCAGTCACCGCCGCCCTTGCTGCTGCGGTGATAATGGCCGTTACAGTGTTTCCAGCCGGGAAGCTTTTTGGGGGTATCCCAGATAACCTGAGGATCCGGACGGATCAGCAGGTATTTTCCCCAGCGCTCCAGTTTTTCTCCCCTGGATGTATCCAGAACTTCATAGTCTTTCCAGTTATCGGCAATCCACATAATATCCTCCGTAGATAAAATTTTACGCAGCTGCTCAGTATCATCACAGATATGACTCGCAACCTCATGAAAATCGGCTGCGCCGATGGGGGATGCTCACATCTGAAGCATGTTCTTACGGTTTCATCAGCAAGTGATGGGCTCTGCTGAACAGTTACGCAGATACAACTATACAGATACAGTAAACATATACTGTGAATGAGTATAGCATATCAGAAATAAAAATGCGATGCCATTTATCAGATAAATAAAAGTCCGGAATAGGTCAGACAGGGCATAAATGCAAGTAAAAGGAATTGGAAATGCATATTTTGACGTGCAATCCGCTAAAAATTGATATTTACCATAATAATATGAAAGAAAATGTTGACAAAGTATCAAAAAATACATATTATGTGGAAAGGATAAATGAGGATTGAAAGACAGAAAGACAGAATCTGTCTGAGGAGGAGAAATATTATGAAAAAACCGTACTGCAGTCTGAGCCGCGAAGAATTAACTGCTCTCCAGAAAGAACTGGAGCAGGAGTACAAAAAAGTCCAGGAAAAAGGCTTACAGCTGGATATGTCCAGAGGAAAACCGTCCAGAACACAGCTGGATCTGACGATGGGCATGCTGGATGTGGTCAACAGCAAAAGCGATCTGGATGCTGAGTCCGGAATGGACTGCAGAAACTACGGTTGTCTCACAGGTATTCCGGAGATTCGCCGCCTGATGGCAGATATGGCCGGTGTATC
>CALZOU010000047.1 GCA_945827805.1 uncultured Lachnospiraceae bacterium | reverse complement strand
AGGGGACAGGTACCGTGACTCACTTTGCAAAGTGAGTCACGGTACCTGTCCCCTTGGCTTATTGGCTAAAGTGAGTCATGGAACCTGTCCCCTTGGCTTATTCGGGGAATTTTTCGCTGTCGCGCATATGAAACAATGTCCGGTGGAACTTTTTGAGTGGATATTCTGATAATGTAGCCTGAAACACAGAAAAAACACAGTAATTTCATATGATCAGAGAAAGAGTGTTACGTTTTTGTTACGCTTCCGTATGTATTATTTATTACGACAGGAAATGCTATTTTTCTACAGGGAAAGTCTGTATTCTCTGAACGGCGATAATGCTGCAGTCATAAGACATACACATGCGTATCAAAAGAATTTTTTCAATAGACACCATATGGAAAAATACGTTATAATCAAAATTGATGTCATTTTTTGACGATGTACATTGTGTTGCGAAAATATACGCCATATCCGACTTCAGAATTGTGAAGGAAGGTACGCATGACAGAAGAGATGTCATAGATATAAGGGAGAAAACAGTTATGTCCATGGAAAGTCTGAACTTCATACAGTTCATTGAGTTATTTGCCGGATTCCTTGGATTTACCACACTGCTCCCGGGGCTTGTATTCTACAGAAAAGTAAAACGTTTCCCGGCGGCAGTAAGGTTTCTGATCTATTTTATTATAGGAAATTTTTATATCATCAATCTGGTGCAGGTGCTGGAGCTGGCATTTATATCCTACCGGAGTACATTGATCCTTTTCACCTTTGTTCCTGCGGGACTGGCTATGGTGAAAATATACCGGATTCCGGTTATCCCTTATCTGCTGAAGGTGGCAGGTGAGCTGCGGCATTACATATTGCGGGAACTGGGATTTAGAAGCTTTATGCGGCATCGTCTGCAGGAAATAAAAGTTTTTCTGCGTTTTGCGGGAAGACAGCTGTGGCGGCTGCTGAAAGAGGTCTGGATGGATCTTCCGTTTCTGGCGGTATTTATTTTTGTAATCTGGAAGGTCTGCGGCCCCGGGATCTTACATAGCTGGGGATTTGGCGCATCGGACATACCGGTGCACAACTACTGGATCAATGGCCTGATCGACAACAAACTGTATATCGCGGGTATCTACCCCATGGGCATGCATTGTATGCTGTATTATCTGGCTACATTGCTTAATATCCCGGTGTATGTGACTCTGCGGTTATTCTGGCTTATACAGTTCAGTATGATTGCGGTAATGCTGCTGGTGTTTTTGAAGGGCTGCTGCAGGACGAGGTTTCTTCCCTGGCTGGGGGCCATTGGCTTTGTGGGGCTTAAATATTTCGTGGGAATTTCCTATTCCCGGTATGGTTCCACCCTGCCACAGGAATATGGCATGCTGTACATCCTGCCTTCCATCTATTTCCTGGTGGCCTTTTTTAAAACGAGGAATGCGGAACTGGAGAAGGGCATAAACAGGATCCGGTGTACCTCATCCTGGCTGCTTCTGGGATTTGCCATGAGTTTTTCCCTGACGCTGGCTTCCCATTTTTACGATACCATCGTTGCCGGGATCCTCTGTATCGGTATTGCCATTGGCTATGCTTACTGGTTTTTGCGGAAAGAGTATTTCTGCAGGATCATGCTGGCCGGTGTGCTCAGTATATTGATGGCATTTCTGCCCATGGCCGCTGCGTTTCTGACGGGTAAGGAACTTCAGGGTTCCATGTACTGGGCAATGAACGTTATCGGACTTCGGGATTATACGGAGCTGATTTTCCGAATTCTTTGCATTGGCGTAGTGGCTGTCACTGTGGGTGGCATAGTGATCATCGTCAGGGGGACAAAAGCGGGAAAATTATCTTTACATGAGGATAAGCCGGTTCCGACGTATAAGGTTCCTGTTCTCACCGTACTTCAGATCATCAGTGTGGTGCTGGCAGTAGCGTTATTGTATGTTGGCTGGAGATATAAAGGTACCATTTTATGGGGCAGTGAGCATAATGCCTTTAAGCTGACGGACATGAACTGGGTTCTTTACGGTACGGAAGCAGCGGTGGCTGTGGCCTGTATCCAGAGGTACCTGACCGGAAAGATGGACGGCGCTGCCAGTATGGCGGTGATAACGGCCGACATTATGCTGGGACTGATCCTTGTCAGCGGCAGTCTGGGATGGCCCATGCTGATGGAACCGTACCGCGCCTGTATTTATTTTGCGTACCTGATTCCGGCGGTGGCCGTGATGGCCGTGGACGGCGCTTTGAATATTTTCATTCCGCCAAACCTTACATATCTTCAGCGGGGGACAGCCTGCGTACTGACCGCCGCGCTTCTGGTGCAGGCAGGCAAAGGGGAGATGCTGCGGGGGTCTTTTGGCGGCGGCCATCTGGAGATGAACGAAGCGATACTGTGTACCACCAATATTCTCAGAGATAACCAGGGAGAAAACGATAAGTGGACCATTGTATCCGCCAATGATGAGCTGCGAATGGTAGAAAAATACGGACGTCATACAGAGACCATAGACTTTTTGACGGATATGGAATACTGGAACAAGACGAAAGAAGTGACCATACCGACAGACAGAGTCTACTTTTATATAGAAAAGAAACCGCTGAATTATGCCAGTGGCTATTCGGGGATTATCCCGGAAGTATCAGAGGAAGAGGCAAGGAAACCGCTTCCCAACAACTCCGGAATCAATGCATACAATGGTCCGGATCGAGCTGTGACCATGTCCCGCATGTATTACTGGGCGCAGGCGTTTCAGCAATTGTATCCCAACGAAATGAAAGTGTATTATGAGAACGAAAAATTCGTCTGTTATTATATAGAACAGAATACGTATCGTCTGTATAATTTCGCAATTTACTATGGCTATAACTGATACAAACAATAGATGGAGTAACAAATGAACATAATGCTTGTAGGCGGCCTTTCACCTATGATGAACAGGCTTTGTTTGAAACTGCATAAAGAGGGGCATCGGCTGTATGTGCTTTCTGGCAGCCGCAATCCGGGAAATCACTATACGCACGTCTATGAACAGTATAATTTTCCCTATGACAGCGCTTCGGTGGAAGAAGTATTTCGCAGTGTACGGCCGGATGTGACCATCCTTCTGGGGGCCTTTGACGGGAATTTCACCGGCGAAGATCTCAAAGCGGAGGCCGTAAGCTTTTCCGCCGGTCTGCAGAATATCCTGCTGTCCTGGGCAGCGATGGAGAAGGGGCGGCTGATCTACCTTTCCTCGGTAGAAGTGTACGGAAAATCGTATCAGGAGCCTGTGCCCGAAGAGGTAAGACCCACACCCAGAGGAATCCGTCCCATCATGCTTTATCAGGGCGAGGAAAGCTGCCGCTTTTTTCGGGAACAGCTGGGCCGGGATGTGGCGGTGCTTCGTATTGACCGTCTGCATGATGTGCCATCTGACAAGAGGGATGCTTTCCGGACGATCTGCGGAAGAAAATGTCTCGATGCTTTCCGGGACGGCACGGTTTCTTACCGAAGCAACCATACCTATGGTCTTACCTATATGGGAGATGCCATTGAGGCAATCTACAAGCTGGTGATCTGTGAGACCCATGCGGAGTGGCTGTACCATATCTCCAGCTCGCAAGGCTGCTCGGAAGAGGATATCGCAAAGGCTCTTCAGAGTATCCTCGGTGATAAGCTGGAGGTCGTCAACAATACCCTGGAGGATGCCAGGAGAATCATTTTGTCCAATGAGCGTCTGAAAGCGGAGTTTGGCTTTACAATCTGGTGTGAGCCACAGGATACCGTCAAAAAAAGTCTGGAGTATATGGGAAAGCACAGCTCCCGGTTTCTGGATGAGGACCATCAGGGGCTGGATCCCTGGCATAAGCTTTACTATAAGGTGATGAGGACTCTGGGAGCGCTGGTTCCCTATATCGAGAACCTGGTCATCTTCATTCCGGCTTTTATGCTCAATAACCGCGCCACAGACAGCCAGTACTTTTCCAAGATCGATTTTTATCTGTTGTATGTGCTTTTGTTTGCCGTGGTACACGGACAGCGGCAGGCCACATTGTCCGCCGCGCTGGCCACGGCAGGCTATCTGTTCCGCCAGATGTACGGCCGGTCCGGTCTGGCGGTGGTCACTGACTATAACACCTACGTATGGATCGCGGAGATATTTATCCTTGGTCTGATCGTGGGTTATATGAAGGATACCCTGCAATTTCTCCGGGAGGAGAAGGAGCAGGAGGTGGATTATCTATCGGAACGGGTGGAGGATATCGGTGATATTAACGACAGTAACCTGCGCGTAAAGGAAGATCTGATGAATCAGGTCATCAACTACGATTACAGTCTCGGTATCATCTATGAGGCCACAGCACTGCTGGAACAGGATTATCCGGTAGAGATCCTCTTTCACGCTATCAATATGATCCAGCAGGTTATGGAATGTCAGGACGTCTCCATATACCGTGTAAACCAGGAAAACTACGCCCGTCTGTTTGCCTATTCATCGAAAAAGGCAGCATCCATGGGAAATACCGTTTACATTCCTGACAAGAAGCCTCTTGAGGAAGCTTTCCTGCACAACGAAGTATATGTGAATCAGTCCATGAACAGGGAATATCCCATGATGGCGTACACGGTGCATTCCACGAAAAATATGCATATTCTGATCCTGATCTGGAGTATCCCGTTTGAGCGTCTGACCATCGATGAAACAAACCGCCTGATCATCATCGGAAAAATGATCCAGCAGTCCTTGAAGAGAGCCGACAGATATCTGGAATCACTGCGTGAGCAGCGCTATAGCTTTGGCGGGGACGGGCTTAAACCCGATGCCTTTGAAGAACTGGTGGGCGCTTATCGAAAGGCGGGAGAGGAGAATCTTACAGAATACATCCTGCTGCGGATCGACTGCAGCAGAGAAGAACAGGAAGATAAGATACATACGCTGCATCAGATGCTGCGTGAGACCGACTACATCGGCAATCTGTACGATGGTGAGCTGTATGTTCTGCTTACCAGTACAGACCACAGGGGCTGCGCCTTTGTACAGAAGAATTTTGAAGCCAGAAATATCCGTTCAACCATCATGGAGGAGGGCGGACTATGACGAGAGCCGGAATTGTATTTCTGATCGTGGTGATCATAAACTGCCTGATAGCCGCAGTCTATCTGCTCTGGTATCTGGTATTTAAGAGGGATCAGGATAATCGAAAGCAGTATATCATGCACACCGTGATCATGGTGCTCTGTCCCGTGATCGGCCCGCTGTTTTTCCTCTGCGGCTTTCTGAAATATCATTTTCTGAGATTTGGTGACCGCGACCTGTCGGATGTGGAGTTCAGCAAAAGCAGACACAATCCCCGACTGAAAGCCGATGAGGAGCGGGAGCGCAATATCGTACCGGTGGAGGAGGCCATTCTTATCTCCGATAAGGAAAAGAAAAGAAAGAACATGCTGAATGTGCTGCTGGGCGAGACGGATGAGGCCCTTTCCTCCATCGCCATGGCCTTAAACAGTGACGACTCCGAGGTGGCACATTACGCAGCTTCTTTTCTCCAGAGCAAGCTGGACGTTTTCCGTGAAAATGTGCGAAGAGCCATGCAGATCATTCAGGAAAAGGAAAGCAGGGAGGAACCCTGTACTGAGGATATCCTGGCTCTGATCCGGTATATGGAGCAGCTGCTGAAGCAGAAGGTACTGACGCAGCTGGAACAGACCGATTACGTGGGGCAGATGGAAGGTTTATGCCAGAAGGTCTACGATATGGCAAAGGATCAGATCGATCCCATCTGTTACAGCGGCATATGCCGTCTGCTGATCGATCTGAAAGCCTATGACAGGGCCGAGGTCTGGGGAGAGAGATTTGCTGCACAGTACCCGGATCAGCTGCAGGCGTATAAGCTTCGCATGCGTCTGTATTTTGAGATGGAAGAGAAAGATAAGTTTTTTGAGACGCTGGATCAGCTGAAATCTTCCAACGTGGTGATCGATAACCAGACATTAAAGCTGATCCGTATGGTGCAGCAGTAAGAGGAAAGGAGGGAGAAAAAGATGCTTTCAAAACGAAATTTTGTCATGATGCTTACCATGTTTGGCGTTATACTGGTTCTTTTTCTTTCCTCCGCAGTATTGAAGGAATATTTTAACGACTATGACATCAATCATGCCGTACAGGAGGATTGGGTGTCACGGGATAAGGCAAAAGAAGAACAGTATCTTAAACAGGCAGATCGTCATGTGGTTTATGCCGGAGCCCGGACCACGGGTTATTATCAGCCCATTCTGGAATGGGCCGGATATCGAAAAATGTCCTGTGAAACTGCTGAAGATGTGACAGCGGCAATTGATCTTGCCAATGCCTATGAGACAGATAATACCTGTCTTCTGATCAGCGGTGATACCCTGGAGATGAATACACAGCAGGCAGCAGATGCGCTGGCGGGGTACGTACAGAAAGGCGGTGTCGTCATTTTCTGTTCACTGCCCTCCTATCAGACCATCGAAGGCTGTGTTACATTGCAGGACCTTCTGGGTATTCAGAAACTGCGAGCAGCATCAACGGAGCTTATGGAGATCCGTCTGTACGAAGGATTTCTGCTGGGCGGTGAAGTATGCTACTCCTTTGACGAGCTGCAGATCCCGGAGCGGATCGATATGGCCCGGGAAGTCCCATGGTATGATATTTCCTCCAGAACAAAATCTTACATGGTGGGATTTGTTCCGGCGGCAGAGAAGGAAGCCCAGGGACTCAATAACGAAGATATGCCGGCCCTTATCTGGCGGTGCAGTACAGGAGACGGAACCGTGTTTGCGGTAAACGGAGATTACATGGAAGGAGAAGCAGCACTGGGCCTTCTGGATGCCATGGTTTATGAGGCTTCCGATTATGCACTTTACGGGATAGTCAATGCCCAGAACCTTTCTGTGGCGGGATACCCCGATCTGACCACAGAAAATGAGGAAACCTTTGCGAGAGTCTATGGTTTTGATTCCCGACAGCTTTGCCGCGATGTACTGTGGCCATCACTGGTAGCTGCGGCCAGCGGGCAGCACTGGAAAATCACCGCATATGTATCTGTGAAACAGAGCAATGCGTCGGAAAAAGAAGCGGAGATGAAAGATCTGATCGAATATCTGAAATATTTTAATGAAGAGTCCGCAGAAGCGGGAATTGCCCTGGGAAGAAAGGGCGATACAGATATCCGTTCATCTCTGGCGCAGGACAAAGAAAACATCGATGAGAAACACCTGGAATACGCTTTTTCGGGAGGTTATATCCGGTCCGAGAATCGTAACCAGCTGTCAAAGCTTCTGGATCCTTCAGGAAAGATGGAAATCTTTTCGGATATCCGCACAGTGGTCGGTGAATATGATCCCGAGCAGCCCGTCTTTTCCTGGCTGACGGATCAGATCACCATGCAAAGTACCACCATCGATGGCTATCAGCATACCTACAAAGATAACTTCCGCCTGCGAAGCCTGGAAACTTCGCTGGGATATTCGAATGTACAGGCAGATATGTACCGTGTGATCTGGCCGGAGAGCACAGAGGATCAGTGGCAGTCTGTGGCGGAGGATTTTGCCGCCAGTATACAGACCTACTGGAAACCCTTTGCCGCCTTTGAGAAGACGACCATTTCTGAAAGTGACCGGAGACTCCGCAATTTCCTGAACCAGAAGATCTCTTCGAGTGAAGAAATCACACCGGAGGGAAGAACGGTCTCCATACAGGTGGACAATTTTACAGACGATGCCTGGATGATGCTGAGAACCCATGGCGAGACTCCAGTATCTATGGAGGGCGGTACCTGGGAAACGATAGAAGAGGACGCGTATCTGCTGCATGTCACTTCGGATACGGCAGCGATATATCTGCAGTCGGATCTGCAGCCTTATTATTACCAGGAAACAGAGTAACTGTTAGAATGGGCCGATCCAGCTGCTGATGAGGCGTCAAAATATGATTCAGAGATGTGTAAATCCTATCGGCACAGTCGATTTTCAGGGGTTTGCATATTGTACATGAGAAGGAATTGATTATAAAGCAGGAAGGGAGGGAAAACAGTGAGAATCTGCATTATTGCCGAAGGATGCTATCCTTACGTAGTAGGCGGTGTGTCCAGCTGGGTGCATAGTATGATCCAGACATTTCCCGAACAGGAGTTTATCCTGCTTACGATCATTGCCAGCCGGAGCCTGAGCGGCAAGTTTGCCTATGAGCTGCCTGCGAACGTGGCAGAAGTCCATGAGCTGTATCTGGAGGATGTGGAGTGGGAAAGTGTGAACAAGCATCAGAAAACGCGGCTCAAGTCAGAAGAATACCGTGCATTAAGAAGCCTGATCCTGAATCAGGAAGTGGAATGGGACGCCTTGTTTGATTTCTTTAAAAACAACGACATTTCCATCAACCGTCTGCTGATGGGAGAGGATTTTTATCACGCGGTGCTGGACTGTTACAATCTGCAGTATCCGGATATCGTATTTTCTGATTTTCTGTGGACCATGCGCTCCATGTATCTCCCGCTGTTTCTGACGCTGGCGATGGAGGTTCCGCAGGCGGATGTCTACCATGCGGTATCCACAGGATATGCGGGCATTCTCGGCAGCATGGGAAAGCACTTTTATCCCAGCCAGCTCATTATCTCGGAACACGGTATTTATACCAGAGAGAGAGAAGAGGAGCTGATCAAGGCAGAATGGCTGCAGCGCCTGTATAAGAAGATCTGGATCCAGCAGTTCAAGAAGATATCTCAGGTGGCCTATGAAAAGGCAGATATCGTGACCAGCCTCTACCGGCAGGCCAGAGATCTGCAGATGGAGCTGGGATGTGCCAAGGAGAAAACCAGGGTGACCCCTAACGGGATCAATTACGAAAGATTAGCCAGTCTTCCGGGAGCCAGCCCGGAAAATGAGGGATTTATCCATATAGGAGCGGTGATCCGTGTGACCCCCATCAAGGACGTAAAGACCATGATCCAGGCCTTTGCCTATGCCAAAGAGAGGCAGCCAAAGCTGAAACTGTGGATCATGGGGCCCTTTGACGAGGATCAGGAGTACGCAGAGGAATGTTTTCACATGGCAGAGACCATGAAAATCCCGGACCTTGTATTTACGGGACGGATCCAGATCACGGACTATCTGGGATGGATGGACGCCACCATCCTGACCAGCATCAGCGAGGGACAGCCCCTCACCATTCTGGAAAGTTTTGCGGCACGTGTGCCGGTGATCGCCACAAATGTGGGAAACTGCAGCGGGCTGATCAACGGTGAAGACGATGATCTCGGTCAGGCCGGTATCATCACCCACATCATGAATGTGCAGGAGATCGCAGACGCCATGGTTTACATGGCACGACATCCTAAAGAAAGAAAACAGATGGGGGAAGTTGGTTACCAGAGACTGATGCGCCGTTACAAGATAGAAGACATGAAGAAGACCTATGAGTCGATATACAGAGAATGTGCCGTTTCTCAGGGGATTTCGTGGGAGAGACCGCCACAGTTATAAGAAGATAATCATGCGCAAGGGAGTAAAAGATGGCAGGTATAGGTGTTAAACTGAACCGAATATATCAGAAAAACACGATCACAACCAATATTATCGGATTTTTCTACAGTACTGTAGTGACGATCGCACCGGTGCTGGTGGTCATTGCCAATCTGGTGTTGATGCAGATGGTCTTAAAGTTTAATACGGTGGGCTTTTTTGATCGGGAACTGTTTTCCTGCACGATATTGTATGTGTTCATCTTTTCCCTGCTGACAACATCCCCCTTTAATGCCGTGCTGTCCAGATACATGTCGGATGTGATCTTTGAAGAGCGATATGAGGATGTCCTGCCCTGTCACCGGGTGGGGATGCTGATGAATGTCTGTTTCAGCTGCCTCTTTGCCATTCCCTTTTGCTTCTGGGAGCATCTGGTGGGCGGTGTGGCGATCTATTACGTGTTTACGGGATACTGCTGTTTTATAGGACTGGTGCTGGTGTTTTACAATATGCTCTACCTGTCCATCTGTAAGGAATACCGGCTGATCTCGCTGTATTTTTTCATTGGTATGCTGAGTGCCTTTTTGCTTTCGCTGCTTTTTCACTTTATTCTGGGGATGAGCATTCCCTACAGCATGCTGCTGGCACTGACTATTGGTTTTTTCCTGACGGCGGTGCTGGAGTGGTCGAAGGTCCACCAGTATTTCCCGGACAACAGCGAAGAATACGGCAGGGTACTGGTCTATTTTAAACGGTACTGGCATCTGATCCTGATCAACTTTCTGTATACGCTGGGACTGTTTATCCACAACTTTGTGTTCTGGGGAACGGATATGGCCATGCATCTGGTGAATACCTTTGTCTGCAACCAGCCCTATGATATGGCCACCTGCCTGGCCATGTTTACCAACATATCCGCCAGCGTAATCTTTATTTCCAGAGTGGAGATGTATTTCCACGAGCGATACAAAGCCTACGCGGACGCGGTATTTGGGGGACGCGGCATCGATATCCGCAACACGCGAAAGCGGATGTTTCGCCAGCTTAGCAGCGAACTGATGACCCTTCTGCGGCTGCAGTTTATCGTGTCGGTCATTGTCTATCTGATTTTTGTGATCTTTCTGCCGGAAAGGGGCTACGCGGGACTGGTTATGCGCATTTACCCGATGGTGGCCGCAGGATACTTTATCCTGTTTCTGATGTATTCAGAGATTATTTTCTTATATTATTTTGAGGATCTGTACGGGGCGCTGATCACGGCCGCCGGCTTTTGCGTGGCTACATTGGCGGGCAGCCTGATCGCAGTACATTTAAGCTCCATCTTCTTTGGCGTGGGTGTCTGGGTCGGCTCCATCACCGGATTTATCATAGCCTATCTGAGGCTTCGCTGGATGGAAAACCATCTGGATGAGCATATGTTCTGCAAAGGAAACATTATGCCCAAGGGAAAAGGCATCAAACCTTCGCCGAAGGTTTTTGATGTCCGCAATCTGGAACCGGAAACGGAAGAAGGACAGGAGTAGAGCAGGGGAGACGGGATGAAAAAGCTGTTGTTTGTCATTAATACATTGGGATACGGAGGGGCGGAACGGGCCATGCTCAGTCTCTTTGGGGCATTAGACCCTGAGGAGTATGAGATCTCTCTTTTCGTGCTCACCGGCCAGGGGGAGCTGATACACGAGCTGCCGCCGTATATAAAAGTCCTGAATAAAGAATATAAAGACTGTTCAGTGCTGACGGAGGAGGGCAGAAAGCTTCTGATGAAGCGGGTACTGCAAGCCGGCATCGGCAAAGGTATTTTTGTCAGACGGGCGGGATATCTTCTGAAAAATCTTTGCCGGATGCAAAGAAATCATCGGATCCAGGCGGATAAGCTCTGCTGGCGCATTCTGGCGGAAGGAGCGTCAAAGCCGAAAGAAACATATGATCTGGCGGTGGCCTATCTGGAAGGCGGAGCTACATATTACGTGGCAGACAGAGTGAAAGCCAGAAAAAAGGCAGCTTTTGTACATATTGATTACCAGAAAGCAGGGTATGGGAAAGATCTGGATCTGGACTGTTACCGGAAAATGGACCATATTTTCGCCGTGTCGGATGAGGTAAAGGAACATTTTCTGAAGGTTTACCCGGAGTACGGCAATAGGATATCCGTTTTCCATAATATGATCGACCAGAGCAGGATCCGCCGGATGGCAAGGGAGGGCAAAGGGTTTACGGATGACTTTCAGGGAATCCGGATCCTGACGGTGGGAAGGCTCACCGCCCAGAAACGCTACGATGTGGCCATAGAGGCTATGGCCCTGTTGAAGAAGGAAAGCCTGGTACCGGTGCGTTGGTATGTGCTGGGAGAGGGCGAACTGAAGGAACAGCTGGAACAGCAGATCAAAAGCCTGGATCTGGAGAATGAATTTAAGCTGCTGGGGATAAGGGCAAACCCCTATCCCTGTTATCGGGAATGTGATCTGTATGTGCACGCCACCGGCTATGAAGGAAAGAGTATTGCGATTCAGGAAGCTCAGATTCTGGGCAAACCCATCCTGGCCACAGATTGCAGCGGCAACAGAGAACAGATCATACCGGATGTGGATGGACGTATGTGCCCTCTGGATCCGCAGAGTGTAAGCCGGGAAATCCTCTGGATGATCGAACATCCGGAAAGGTGCAAAGCGTACGGCGAACAGGCACAGAAGAAAGAAATATACAGTACCAGAGGCTTTGACAATTTTAAAACCATGATCGGATAAAGCACGAATGAGGGCGAAAGATGAAAGTGTTGATCATAATACCAGCGTATAACGAGGAAAAAAATCTGAAGCGGGTCATCGGAAAGCTGCAGCAGGTATGCCCACAGTTTGATTACGTGATCGTAAATGACGGATCCACAGACGGAACAGAAAGGCTGTGCAGACAGAATCAGTATCGTCACATCAGTCTTCCGGTAAATCTGGGATTGTCGGCAGCTGTGCGGGCAGGAATGCGATACGCCAGCCAGAAGGGCTACGATATGGCGCTTCAGTTTGACGCGGATGGCCAGCATCTGCCGGAATATATACAGCCTATGGTGGACTGTATGACACAGACAAACTGTGATGTGGTGATCGCTTCCCGGTACTTCGGGAGCAGGATGCCGTTTCGGATGAGGACGGTGGGAGCCAAGATGATCACGGCGGCTATCCGGCTGACTACGGGAAGACATCTGTCCGATCCCACCAGCGGAATGCGGCTGTACAGCCGGCGTATCATAGAACAGTTTATCAAAGATGAAAACAATGCTCCGGAGCCGGATACTCTGTCCTATCTGATCCGCCTGGGCGCGGATATCCGGGAGGTCAAGGTAGAGATGGATGAGAGAACAGAGGGGCAAAGCTATCTGACACCGGTCAATGCGTCGAAATACATGATCCATATGATGATGTCCATCTGCGTTTTCCAGTGGTTCAGGGACAGAAAGGTGGTGCTGTAGCATGGCGGTATTAAGCTGGTCTTTTCGCATATTCCTTTTACTGGGAAGTGTGACGGTCTTTCTGATCATTTCACAGTGTATAAGAAAAAAACAGATCCAGATGAAAGACGGGATATTCTGGATCGTCCTTGGCTTTCTTCTGGTTCTGATTTCGATTTTTCCGAATCTGGCTGTGTGGGCATCGCGGCTGATTGGTATACAATCTCCGGCTAACTGTGTTTTCTTTCTGATTATATTTTTGCTGGGCTGCCATCAGTTTGGCCTGACGATCCGGCTGTCTCAGCTGGATATGAAAAACAGCGAGCTGACGCAAAACATAGCGATCCAGAGGACACTGGAAGATGAGGAGAAAAAACAGTGAAAAAGAAAATCTGTTTTTTTTCGGGGGATATTACGAGAAGCGGCGGTACAGAACGGGTAGCCGTACAGATCGCCAATGCGCTGCGGGAGGACGAGCGTTACGATTTCTGTTTTATGAGTCTGACAGAGCAGCAGGAGAAACCGTTTTATCCTTTGCATCCGAATATTGAAAGGTTTCGGTTAGGAGAGAAATGGATCAATCCGGGGCCGGGGTATCTTTCGTTGATTGGAAAACTGCGCAGATTTCTCAAAGACAGACAGATCGATATTATTATTGATATCGATATCGTGTTGGATGTGCTTTCCCTGCCGGCATCGCGGCGGATGAAGACGAAGGTGGTGTCGTGGGAGCATTTTACGGCAGATTTTGAGCTGTCAGTATTATATCGGAAAATAATCCTCAGATATTCTGTGAGAAGATCAGATTATGTGGTGGTGCTTACGGACGGTGACCTTAGGGAGTATAAGGAACGTCTGGGAAGAAAAAAAGCAATATGCAGGATCTACAATCCTGTTGCCTTCGTCCTGGATAAAGAAGCTGAAACAGAAAAGGAAAACATCATCATTACGGTCGGACGTCTTGCTCCTGAAAAAGGTATCGAATTCCTCAAACAGATTTCTCTTAAAGTATTAACGCAGCACCGCGAATGGAAGTGGATCCTTCTCGGTGATGGCGCCGAGAGAGAGAACCTTGAACAGTTCATTGCAGAGCATGATCTTCAGGAACAGCTGATCTTAAAAGGGAACGTGCAGAATGTGGATGAGTATCTGAATAAAGCAGCTATTTGTGTAGTGCCTTCCAAATACGAAGGACTGGGATTGAGCATGCTGGAGGCAAGAGCCATGAAAGTTCCCTGCGTTACCTTTGATGTAAAGATGGGCCCCCGGGAATTGATCCATGATGGCGTGGATGGATATCTGGTTCCGGCTTTTGACTGTGAGGAGATGGCCAGTAAGATCGATATTCTCATGAATTTTCCTCAGTTGAGACACGATTTTGCAGAGAATGCGTTTTCATGTATGAATGAGTTCAGACTTAAGAAGATTAAGCAGCAATGGATCAGTATATTTGAAACTTTGTAGTGAATAAAGGATAGAACGATGGCAGAGGTAAGCATCATAGTACCCGTATATCAGGTGGAAAAATATATCAGACAATGCGTGGACAGTATACTGGCACAGACATTTACGGACTTTGAGCTGATTCTTGTGGATGACGGGTCGAAGGACAGGTCGGGGGAGATTTGTGATGAGTATGCGGGGATGGATGAGCGGGTGAAGGTGATACATAAAGAAAATGGCGGCCTGTCTGACGCGCGAAACAGAGGAATGGATCAGGCAACCGGGAAGTACTTTATGTTTGTCGACAGTGATGATTATATTGCGCCAACCATGGTAGAAAGCCTGTATTCCCGTATATTATGTGAAAATGCAGATATTGCTGCCTGTAATTTTCTTTTTGCATTCGATAATGCCAGAGAGAAAAACTTTTCTACGGAAATCAAAGCGGAAGTTTTGACTGGACCGGATATTTTTTACTACAGAAAAAATGAACGCAATTATGGAATCTGGACGGTTGCCTGGAACAAATTATACAAAAGAGAAACATTTGGAAATGTGAGATTTCGCTTCGGTAAATTTCATGAGGATGAGTTTTGGGCAAACGATATTTATCAGATGGATATCAAAGTTGTGACGATTCCGGAGTGCCTGTACTGTTACCGGCAGCGTGGCGACAGTATTATGGGGAAGAAAAATATTGCCCGGGATTTTGATATTGTGGAGGCTTTACAGGAAAGAATCTATATTTATTTACAACAGCAAGGATATAACGACCAGGCATATAAGGTTATGATCTTCTCCCTGGAGTATCTTGAAGAAAGTAAACGATTGGTTTCGAATGAACGTGAGAAAGCCAGGTTTGTGCGGGCAGAACAGATTACAAAAGATATCATAAGACAGTTGGAGAAAAGAAAATTGCCGATAGTTCAAAAATTATCTCTGCTATTTATCGAGATCAATCCCTGCCTCATATTTTCTGTGGGGATTAGATTCAGAAAAATTCTGGAACGATTCCTGTAAAGGAAAGAGCAGTTCAAAACGTGCGGAAAGGAAATGCAGGATGTATAACATAGGAATAATCATGGGCGGTGTCATGCCTGTTCCGGCAGTATGCGGAGGGGCGATTGAAACGCTGATCACAAGTATTGTTAAACAGTATTCGCGAAAAGATGGTTTCCGTCTGACGATTTTTTCCGTATATCATAAAGAGGCGGTGGAAGCTGCAAAAAAATATCCGGAAGTGAGGTTCGTGTGGACACATACGAATACATTCTGGAATCTGTCAAAGCATGCAGTGTTTATGGCTGTGAGGGCATTGACCGGAAAAACGATTCGTGTGTTACAGAGACATTATAATGAAATCGCTCCGGTGATTCAGAAAGAGAAATTTGATCTGCTTATCGTGGAAGGGGGAGATGAGCAGGCTGTTATTGATATTGCAAAGGGTTATAGAAGGGAACAGCTTGTTTTCCATGCTCATATACATTTTATCCCAAGTGAGAAAACCGTTAAAGGTTTTGGGCATATGATAGGGGTTAGTCAATTTGTTGTTAATGAATATGAGAAGGCATGCAAGATTCCGGTGAGGACACATGTACTGAAAAATGCAATTGATGTGGAAAAATTCAGTAAAAAGGTTTCAGAAGAAGAAAGAGATAAGCTTAGAAAAAATCTGGGAATTCGTAAGGACGATTTTGTTGTTCTATATGTGGGACGATTGATACAGGTAAAGGGAATATTAGAATTGATGCAGTCAGTGCTTTCTATCAATGATAACCATGTTAAATTGCTTTGCATAGGAAGTGCAAATTTTGGGAAATTTGCTTTTTCACGATATGAAAGGAAAGTCAGGAAGCCTGTCTCTTATACACATCTCCGAGCCCACGAGACCGTACTAGATCTC
>CALZOU010000046.1 GCA_945827805.1 uncultured Lachnospiraceae bacterium | reverse complement strand
CAGGGTTCCCCAGGGAAGTGTTTTTCCTGTTTTTTTTGACAATATGCTGTATACAAGCTGTTTTAAGGCATTTTTTGTCTCTGTCCTGTCTGCGGTATATTCGATCTCACATGCTCTGCTGCCGATGTTTGCCTGATCCTCCCACAGCTGCACTGTAATCCTATGTTCTTCGCAAATGACCTTCAGCAACAATGAAAATTCCCCGGTTTCTTCCTCACCGGTATAGAAATTCTTCACTTCCGCAGCCGGATAAAAAGCCTTGACCAGGGAATATACATCATACTCAAAGTCATGCCGGTTAAATTCTATGCCTATGTTAAGCATACGGATTGTTCCTCTTTTCATAACCAATAGTCGTTGTCTCACCATGTCCCGGAAGCACGTGCATGCTCTCGGAAAGCTCCGTCATCAGCCGGTGAATGCTGCGCCGCATGTCCGAAGCACTGCCGCCCGGGAAATCCATCCTCCCCACAGACTGGCAAAACAGCGTATCTCCGGAAAACAGCAGTTCTTCATTTTCCAGCACGTAACAGCAGCTTCCTTCTGTATGCCCCGGAGTATGCAGGACTTTTACGGTAAATCCGGCGATCTGCAGCTTATCACCATCCTTTAACAGATGATCTGCCTTCAGGATAATGGCAGAAGCCCAGCTGCCGGACAGGTTCAATGTCGGGGAAGATAACAGGGCTTCTTCCGCCTCGTGGGCATATACGGGTATCTCATACATCTTTCGAAGTTCATCCGCCGCACCGATATGGTCAAAATGCCCATGGGTCAAAAGCACAGCACAGGGCTTTGCACCCATATCGCTGACCATACGGATAATAGCTGCAGCGTTGTCTGCCGGATCCACGATAAACGCTTCCTTAGATTCCGCATGCATACAAATATAACAGTTAGTTCCTACCATTCCCAGAACTTTCTGCCGAATCACTGCCTGATTCATAGTGCCTCCTTATCAGGAACCTGTAGTTCTCTTAACATCTATAATACTCTCGATCTGTCGAACTTTTTCGATCAGATAATTTAATTCTTCTATACTGTGCACATCAAAGGTCATACTGATGGTGGCTGTACCCTGCTTGCTGGTACGCGAATTAATAGCCGTCAGATCGATCTTTCGCTCTGTAAACAGCTTGGAAATATCCACCAGAAGTCCGGTACGGTTATTGGCATACACTGTGATATCCGCAGTAAACAGCTGCCCTGTTGTTTCTTCCGGCTGCCACTCTGCCTCGATCATGCGCTCCCTGTCTATGCCATCCATATTCAGCACATTGACACAATCCGTCCGATGAATGGTAACACCCCTGCCTCTGGTGACAAAACCAACGATTTCATCTCCCGGAATAGGATTACAGCATTTCGCAAAGCGGACACTGACATCGTGGCTGCCTTTGACCATAATAGCACCACCGTGTTTTCCGGGTTTTTGCGCAGCTTTGTCCTCTGTGGCTGCTTTCAGGACCTCCTGATCTGTCAGAAGCTGAGCATGTTCCTTATCATAGGCCTCCATCAGCTTATTCAGGATCTGACCTTCTTTCAGACCGCCATGGCCGATAGCCGCCAGTACAGACTCCCAGTCACGGAATCCGTATTTGCGAAGCACCGCTTCTATATACTGAGGCTTGGTGTATTCGCCCAGCACCTTGCCCTTTAATTTTGCATAGTTATTCAGCAGTTCTTTACCCTTCAGGATATTGTCTTCCTTGAGTTCCTGCTTGAACCACTGATTGATCTTATTTCTGGCCTGGGTGCTTTTGACGATCTTAAGCCAGTCACGGCTGGGACCTTTGGAATTCTGGCTGGTCAGGATCTCAATACGGTCGCCGTTTTGAATTTTATATTCTATGGGTACCAGCTTGCCGTTGACCCGGGCACCCACCATTTTATTTCCTACCGCGCTGTGAATGCTGTAGGCAAAATCAATGGTGGTGGATCCGCTGGGCAGTGTTTTTACATCACCCGCCGGACTGAAACAGTATACATTATCCGAAAACAGATTCAGATCACTCTTTAACAGCTTTAAAAATTCTTTATTATCGGACATATCCTGCTGCCACTCAAGGATCTGACGCAGCCAGCTGAGCTTGGCCTCTTCCTGATTGCCCTGCACCTTCTTGCCGTCAGATGCCTCCTTATATTTCCAGTGAGCCGCAATACCATACTCCGCTACACGATGCATCTCAAACGTACGGATCTGAATCTCGAAGGGCTGTCCATTCGGTCCGATGAGCGTAGTATGCAGCGACTGATACATGTTCGGCTTTGGCATGGCGATATAGTCTTTAAAACGGCCCGGAATGGGTTTATACATCTCATGGATCACACCCAGAGCAGCGTAACAGTCCTTTACAGTCTCCACGATAATACGGACAGCAAAAAGATCATAGATCTGATCCAGCGTTTTGTCCTGATTGACCATCTTCTTATATATACTGAAGAAATGCTTTGCACGGCCTTCCACCTGAGCGTCGATATGGGCATTTTTCAGATGCTCTGTGACTTCTGCAACGATACCGCCGACAAACTGCTCTCTTTCGCTCTTTCTGAGAGCGATCTTCTCCACCAGATCGTAATACACATCCGGTTTTAAATACTTTAAGGACAGATCATCCAGTTCTGTCTTGATTTTGGAAATACCCAGACGCTGTGCCAGAGGTGAATAGATATCCATAGTCTCTCTGGCTTTTTCCTTCTGCTTTTCCTCCCGCATGTACTTGAGAGTACGCATATTATGCAGACGGTCGGCCAGTTTGATCAGTATGACCCGAATATCTTTTGCCATGGCCAGAAACATCTTTCGCAGGTTCTCCGCCTGAAGTTCCAGCTTATCGGCAGAATAATTCAACTGACCAAGTTTTGTGACACCATCTACCAGAAGGGCCACCTCAGAACCAAATTCCTGCGTGATCTCTTCATCTGTCATGACAGTATCTTCCACCACATCGTGAAGGATACCGGCCACTATGGTCTCCTTATCCATCTCCAGATCCGCAAGGATGATACCCACACAGAGCGGGTGAATAATATATGGTTCTCCCGATTTGCGTAACTGTCCTTCATGGGCATTCTTCGCGATCTGGTATGCTTTTTCAATCATACTGATATCATCCGAAGGATGGTATTTGCGTACACTGGCAATCAGCTCATCGTAGAGCTTTTCCGGACTGGTAAAGTCCTCCATAGCCTTGACGCTTTTTTCAGTCTCTTCAATGCGCTTTTTTTTCTCTTCAGCCGTCAATGCTTTGCTATCCATTCTCTCTTCTCCGTCAGGTATTCCCGTTTGTTTATTTGCCGTCGTAGCAGATGACACTCTCTACGTCATATCCGGCAAGCTTTTCTCTGCCTTTAAGGCCCGCCAGTTCCATCAGGAACGCGATCTTGACAACCTTACCTCCCAGTTCCTCGATCAGACGTACCGCTGCTTCCACAGTACCGCCGGTAGCGATCAGATCATCCACAATGGCCACTGTCTGTCCCGGTTTAATGGAATCTTTGTGCATCTCTATAGTGGCACTGCCATATTCCAGATCATAGCTTGTCTCCACCGTCTCCCGGGGCAGCTTGCCTTTTTTGCGAACCAGCACAAAGGGTTTGTGCAGATTGTAAGCCACCGGCATACCAAAGATAAAACCGCGGGACTCCAATCCTACGATCACATCCGGATCAGCTTCTTTGATTTTTTCCTGGATGGAATCGATGGCCAGCTGGAGACCGTCCGCATCCTGCAAAACAGTGGTAATATCACGGAAAATAATTCCCGGCTCCGGAAAATCCGGAATGTTTGTCACGTAATCTTCTATCTTTTTCATCTCTCATCCCCCTGTTCTTCTTAACATGTGCCGTTTTCGCACAGGAATATCATAAATTTCAGTATAGCATCGTCCTGTTTTTTTGACAAGTTTTTTGCCGTTTAACAATACCCATCTATGCGTATTTCCAGAGAAGTCACACCCCGAAAGGTATTCAGTCGGGGAGAATAGAGAATTGATATGGTCTCCCTCCCCGAAAGCCACTGTGCAAAAGCATCTGCGTTGCCGAAAAATACACCATCCGTCAGATACTGATCCGCGGTCTTCAGCTTCAGCTTCATCACATTCCGGTTGGCTCCTACGATCCTGTAAGACAGTACACGTACATTTTTTTCTGCAAACACCGGTTTTGTGTTCCCTTTACCAAAAGGTTCCAGAAGGGAAAACTCTTCTATCAGCTTTGGGGTGACATAAGAAATCGGCATAGGCACATCGATACGTACTTTCTCGACCAGGTCATCCTCTGTCAATGTGCAGTCTTCATTGAGCCTTCTTCTGAATTCATCCACATTTTCTGCCGCCAGAGATACGCCGGCAGCCATTTTATGGCCGCCAAAACGATCCAGAAGGTCTGCCAGGCGGGCAAGATTTGCATACATATCGTATTCTTCAACAGACCGGCCGGAACCTTTGACGCCATTCTCTGCATCCGTCAGGACATACACCGGACGGTAATAGTTTTCCCGGATCCGCCCCGCGATAATCCCCGCAATGCTCTCATGGCAGTCGGGAAGATACACCACCAGTACTTTATCCTTCTTAAGATTACTGGTCTCGATCATGACCTGGGCTTCCCGAACGCCTTGCTCTGTCATGGCTTTCCGGCTGACATTTAACTCCACCAGCTCTGCTGCGATCTTTTTCGCTTCTTCCTGATCTTTTGTGAGTAAAAGCTGCAGGGCCAGATTTGCCGTATACAATCGACCGCTGGCATTGAGGCAGGGGCCGATAATGAAACCGATATGATAAGCGGATACTGATGCCATATCGATACCGTTTTCCTCAAACAGGGCTGTAAGCCCCGGATTATCAAGTTTTGGCAGCATCCGGAGGCCTTCCTTTACCATGATCCGGTTTTCATCTGTCAGATCCATGACATCTGTGATGGTAGCCATGGCAGCATAGGGAAGCAGTGATTCAAAACCTGCATACTCCATCCGGCCATACAAAACTTCCATCAGCCGAAAAGCTATCCCTGCACCACACATTCCTTTAAATGGATACGGACAATCCTGTCGGTGGGGATTGACTACAGCATCTGCGGGAGGAAGAATGTCGCCTCCCCCCTCCTCCGCCGGATTTTTGGGCACTTCATGATGATCTGTCACGATCACTGTCAATCCCATGGTTTTTGCCAGCTCTATTTCTTCAAAAGCCGATATACCATTATCACAGGTCAGGATCGTATCGATCCCGTCATCCTGCGCCTGCTGTATCATGGTATCGTGAAGGCCATAGCCATCTTTTATCCTGTCCGGGATTCTGAAGTCCACGACAGCCCCAAGCTTTGTCAGCCCTTTGAGCAAAATACAGGTAGACATCACACCGTCACAGTCGTAATCTCCCATGATCCGTATTTTCTTTTTCCCACGGATCTTTGTTTCCAGAAGCGAAACGGCTTTGTCCATATCTTTCATCTGCCGTGCATCCTTAAGGCAGGATAGATCACCATGCAGATACTTTTCCATGGCTTCCACAGTTGTCAGCTCCCGGTTTCTAAGCAGCCGGGCCGTCACCGGATCGATATGAAAATGATCGGCAATCGCAGCAAAATCCGCTTTTTTTGCCATGACGACCCATTTTTTCTTTCTCAGTTCTTCCAAAGGCTATTCCTCTTCGTATCTGTTCAGTACCTTCACAGATACCCTCTTTCTATTTCATATTATGTCAAAGAATGTAAAAGAACTGCCGCAGGCAGCTTTCACTGCTTGCGGCAGAATCATATGTTCATCGCTTATTATTTCTTTTTCCCTGTTTTTGTCTTGATCACATACCAGAGCGGACCGGTAACACATACGGAAGAATAAGCACCGCAGATGATACCTACCATGATCGGCAGAGCAAACTCACGGATGGAGGATACGCCCAGGATCCACAGAACACATACCATGACAAAAGTGGTCAGAGAAGTGTAGATACTTCTGGTCAGTGTCTGGGTGATACTGGTATTTACCACATTCGCCAGATCTTTCTTTGTCGCACCTGAGCCAAGATTCTCACGGATACGGTCAAAGATAACGATGGTAGCATTAATAGAGTAACCTACGATCGTCAGCATACAGGCAATAAAGGTGGTACCTACAGATACACGGGATACTGCGTAGAAGCCAAGAACTACGCATACATCATGCAGCAGAGCCAGAACGGCACTGGATGCAAAACGGATATCTTTGAAACGGAACCAGATGTACAGCAGCATAAAGATCGTAGCCACGATAACAGCTACAACCGCGTCACGGCGCATCTCGTTAGAAACCGTTGCAGAAATACTCTGGGTGGAAATACCTTCTTTATCAACACCGAAATCGTTGATCAGCATCTCATCCATCTGTTTACGTTCCTGTACGGTCAGTGTTCTTGTCTTGATGGTGACATTGTTAGAATTTACCACTTTAACACAGGTAACATCAGCGTCACCGGTGATAGCTTCTACTTTCGGATTAACCTCAGCTTCCAGCTGCTGCATGGACATATCCTCGTTAAACTCTACAGTTGTGGAAGTACCGCCCATAAACTCCAGACTGAAGTTCAGGCTCTTATCCGTTGTAGCTTTTCCGATACCCATTGCCACGATCGGTACTGCGATCGCCAGGATCAGAGACACGGTAAAGAAAATCTTTTTCCTGCCGACAAAATCAATGACCTTGATCTCTTTGGCTTTTCCGTACAGTTTTTCATCACGCAGACCAACCGCATAGAACGCATTGATGATCAGTCGGGAGATCACCAGAGCAGTGAACATGGACAGAACGATACCAAGAGCCAGTGTCATGGCAAAGCCCTGTACACTACCTGTGCCAAGCACACCCAGTACAGCTGCAGCGATCAATGTCGTGATGTTGCCATCAAAGATAGCAGAAAAAGCTTTCTTGAAACCTGAGGTGATGGCATTTCGTACCGACTTGCCGGCAGCGATCTCCTCACGGATACGGGCATAGATAATAACGTTGGCATCCACTGCCATACCGATGGACAGGATAATACCTGCGATACCCGGAAGCGTCAGTGTCAGGTCAAAAGCATTGAGCATTACCAGTTCCAGACCGGTATAGATCAACAATGCAAGACCGGCAACAAGACCCGGCAGCGCATAGACGATGATCATAAAGAGAATAACAAGAGCCAGACCGATACCGCCGGCGATCAGGCTGGTACGAATGGCATTGCTTCCCAGTGTGGCACCTACCACGTTGGAGCTGATCTCATGAAGAGTCAGTGTCAGAGAGCCGATACGCAGGGTCGTAGCCAGAGCTTTGGCATCCTCGATGCTCTTGGCTCCCTCGATAACTGCTTTACCGGCAGTGATCACAGAGTTTACACTCGGAACACTGGCAAACTCACCGTCATAGTAGATGGCGATAGTCTCATTGTTATTGTAGGCACGCTCGGTAGCCTCAGCAAAAGCCTTGGTTCCCTCAGCGTCAAATTCCAGTTCAGTTACATATTTACTGGTACTGCCGTTGTTATCCTGCTGCACACCGCCCTGGGCATTGACAACAGAAGAACCCTCCAGAACGATGCAGCCTTTCTCTTTCAGCTCATCGATGGTATAGTTCAGCTTATAATCTCCGGTAGTGTAATCATAGCTGTAGCACTCATTACCTTCGTCGTCTGTCTGGCGAATAAAATACAGTGTACCCGGAGTACCCAGTTCTTCCAGAATCCTGTTGGCATCAGATACACCCGGAATTTCTACCGTGATACGGTTTACGCCCTCTTTGTATACCTTTGCCTCTTCGCTGTAGCTCATAACACGCTGCTGCAGCTTGTAGACCGTGTCGTTCATATCCTCATTGGACGGCAGGTCCTGATCAGCTTCGTAAGTAATGCTGACACCGCCGGAAAGATCAAGTCCGGTGATGATGTTTCTTGCAGCTCCTGTTCCAGTGGGTCCCCAGCCTACTGCGGCCGTAAAGCCCAGCAGCACCATCACAAGGACCGTGGCGATCAGGACTGCAATTCCCTGTTTTTTCTTCATAATAATATCCTTTCTATTCTTCTGCCAAAGCAGCTTTGATCATCAATGCGCATTCGATACGCTTTCTCTGCAGTTTGCAGCCGATCTCATAGGCCCCATTGATGGAACCGGTGAAATTATAGGCATTGGCAGCACATCCGCCGCTGCAGTAGAATCGTGAAAAGCACTTTTTGCAATCTTCTTTTGCGTAAACATTGCAGTGTTTAAAGGTATCCACAATGTCTGTGCGTACCACACCTTCATCCACATTGCCGAGAAGGAATTTTTCGTTCCCTACAAACTGGTGACAGGGGTACAGATCGCCCCAGGGTGTCACTGCCAGATACTCTGTACCTGAACCGCAGCCGGAAAGGCGCTTGTATACGCAGGGACCGCCGGTCAGGTCGATCATAAAGTGGAAGAAATTAAATCCGTTTCCTTCTTTTTCACGTCTGATCATCTCTTTTGCCAGCAGATCGTACTGTTCGCAGATGATGGGCACATCTTCCTCACGGATCGCGTAATCTGCCTCCGGAGGAGCCACTACCGGCTCAATGGAAATCTGCTTGAATCCCATATCCGCAAGACTCAACACATCCTTTGCAAAATCCAGATTGTAGTGGGTAAAAGTCCCCCTCACATAATAATTTGTCTGATTGCGGCTGTCCGCGAACTTCTTAAACTTCGGCATGATCAGATCGTAGCTTCCCTTGCCGTTGCGGAACGGACGCATAAAATCATGCACCTCTTTGCGCCCGTCAACACTCATGACCACATTGGCGCATTCCTTATTGGCAAACTCCATGATCTCATCATTGAGCAATACGCCGTTCGTTGTCAGGGTAAAGCGGAATTTCTTGTTATGAGCTTCCTCCTGGCTGCGGCCATAGGCCACCAGGTCTTTGACTACCTGCCAGTTCATGGTAGGCTCTCCGCCAAAGAAATCCACCTCCAGATTTCTTCTGGAACCTGAGTTGGCGATCAGGAAATCCAGCGCCTTTTTGCCCACCTCAAAGGACATCAGCGCTCTGCGTCCATGGTACTCGCCCTCCTCCGCAAAGCAGTAACGGCAGGCCAGATTACAGTCATGGGCAATGTGCAGGCACAAGGCTTTGACCACTGTAGGCCTGTCCGTAAAATGCTCAATGGCTTTTTCATAAACATCCTCGGTAAACAGCATACCCTGCTCTTTTAATGTCTGGCATTCTTCCCAGGCTTCCCGGATTTCATCCGGTCCATAAGTACTTTTCAGCTCATCAATGGTCTCATCCAATGATTTGCCCTCATCCATACGTGCTATCGCATCGTAAACCAGCTGATCCACCACATGAACGGATCCACTGTTTACATCCAGCACGATGGGAATGTCATTATTGATATATTGATGTATCACAGTATAACTCCCTTCCACGTTTTTTCGTGGAGAGCACGCAAAAATCGTCCTCCCTAAAGATGAGAAGACGAAATGCTGCCTCATTTCCCCAAAATCAGCTTCTTTTGGGGATAATCATTGGAATATTACCATATTTTCATCGGTTTGTAAACCGACATGTGCATGAAAAAAGGAACCACTCTCATGAAGCAGTTCCTCCCGGCTTTTCTTATTTCTGCTCGCAGGTCTGATTTCCTACTGTGCAGGATGTCTTACATGCAGACTGGCAGGACGTCTGGCATTCGCCGCAGCCGCCTTTTTTCACTGTGTTCTGTAAGCTCTTTGTATTTAAAGTCTTAATGTGTTTCATGGCTAACTCCTCCTGTAAATATTTTTGTCCATTATAGCATAGGGTGTTCTCTTTTTAAAGCCGTTTTTTGGAAATCTCATAAATTTATCCCAGCATTCCGCCCACGCATCCCGCAAATATGCAAAAACACGCCGCTCTGATCACCGCGCCGCCGTCCGTGATCTCTCCTGCGGGCAGGCAGGCTGACAATACGCACAGCACCAGAAAATAACAAAGCCCTGTACCCATACCCCACAGAAACTTTCGTCTGTCCATCTTATGTCCCATGTAAAGGCCGCCAAGAAAGCCTGACACGATATAAGTCAATATAATCCCAAGGCTTAAAACTTTCTCCCCCGGATTCAACCTGTACATCACCAGAGATAATACAGCAAGAGAGAGCACCGTTGCAAGACCTGCGATTATCAGGGCTTTTATCATCCGAAACAGAATATTGCCGATCATGTTCCTTTTCATATTTCTATTATATGAAAAAAGATTGAAAATATTTCTGTCTAAAGATTTTTTCCCATACAATGTTCCCGGAGGATCTGATGAAACTGGGTACCCAGCCTTTCCGCTTCTCCAAGCACCGTATCAATACCATTCTCCGTCTGATACCAATTCTCTGCCGTAAGTTCGTACTCACAGGGACATACCAGAAACTCTGTTTCCGGAAACAGCAGCTGATAATAGAGAAGACACCGTCTGGCGTGACTGGGTTTGCAGCAAAGGATCGCCCTTTTCACCTCCAGATGACGCTCTTTTGTCATCCGACGGCTGGCAATGGCATTTTCATAAGTGTATGTGGCCGTTTTTTCTTTCCATACCGCCTCTTTTGGCACACCGCTTTTTTCCATGACCGCTCCAAGGAAATCCGCCTCTGTTTCATACTGTTCGGGATACTTTTGAGCGAGTTCAGACGGGACAGTAAACCCATTCTTCATAATACTGTATTTTCCGGAAACAAGAATGACTGGCGCAAATCCTTCTTTCCATAACTGTGCCGCCTTTTGTCCCAATGCTTCAGTGTCACTGCCCGGCACCAGGATCACATCCGCCTTTTCTGGCGGATGACTGACAAAAATCAATTCCGTATAAAATCTGATCAGTTTATCATCCATTTTCTTTAAAGTTCTTCGTCAGAAACATCGTCTTCTTCGATATCGTCAAAAACTTCCTCATCTTCATCAGTGGATCCATAATACTCTTCTTCTGTCACATAAGTCACCTTAGCATTCGCCAAAAGATAATCCTGCACCTTGGCATTCAGCAATGAGTCAATCAGGATCTCATCTGTAAATTCAGCTTCCAGTTCACCGACATCTGTGTATTCGTAAAGAGCAACGATACTTTCTTTATATTCATCCAACTGCTTCTGCGTAACGGTAATATTTTCCTTCTCCGCCAGTGCTTCTACCACCAGTTCCTGAACCAGTGTCTCCTCTATCGCCGACTTAAGTCCATCGGTATCGTCCCCATAGACATCTTCTATAGAAATGCCAAAGAAATCCTGATAAGAAGAATTCATCTGTTCATAAGTTTTGTCATACAGAGACTGGGGATATCCATTTGTCTCACTGCTGCCGACCACTAGCTGCAAAAGCTCATCTTTGGCGGAAGCCAGATAATCCTCGTTCATCGACTCGAGAGCCTGCTGGTATACAGCTGTCTCCATAGCCTGCGCAGAATCATACCCTTCTTCTTTGGCGATCGTATCGTCAAGCTCGGGGAGTATACTTTCGTATACACGGTTAACTGTCACTTCATAGGTGTACGTATATTCAGTTTCACCATCATCTTCCCTGATCTCCACAGTTTTCGTGTCTCCGGGCTTGCACCCCATCAGCTTAGCCTCACCGTCCTCATCAAAAAATGTATAGCTTCCCAGCTGTGTGTCTATCTCCTCGTCACCAGATTCATCGATCAGCTCTCCATTCTGGTAACATTTATATGTCATAGACAGATAATCACCGTTCTTTGCACCGCGGTCGGTAATATCCTTCTCCTCCGCATAGGCTGACAGTTTTTCCTCAAGTGCCTCTGCTTTTTCTTCGTCTGTAAGTTCTTTTTTCTCTTCTATCTGTTCAATTTCAAGATCTTTATATTCGCCCAGGGTAACATATTTCAATGGACTGTAATCTTTTTTTGCCAGATTTTCGTCACCGGACTGGCATCCGGTCATCATGAGCGCAATAGCAAGTACCACCGGCATTGCTTTTATCTTCTTATACATATTGTACATTCCTTTCTGCCGTTCCCCTTTTTGTTGTATCTGCTCAATACCTTCTCAGATACTTTCTTTCTCAGTGTAACAGCTGAGTTCAGCATATCACAAATCACCATCTTATGCCCAATTATTTTTTCTGAACATTCTGTGATGAAAGTGATTTGCATTCTTTTTATCCAATGATCCTGGTGGTATATCCATGTTTTCTCAACACCCGCTCCATGAGAACTGCGTTATCCAGTTCCTGATAGCGTCCCACCAGTACCCGGTACCTCTGATCTTTTGTATCCAGCATAGCCGGAAATCCCTCGCCGGATACTTTTTTCACGGCTGCTGCCGCTTCTTTTCTGTCAGCAAAGCTTCCGACCTGCACCTGAAAAAAGCCGCCCCGTCCTGCAGGATATACCTCTGGTTCCAGAGTTCCCTGCACTGCATCCGCCAGCGCGCCAATAACGTCGTCAAAATTCTCATTTAGCAGGCGGTTATCTTCATCATTATTAATAAATCCGATCTCCGCCAGCACCGCCGGCATTTTGGTTTTGCGCAGAACGATGATCCCCGGTTCTTCAAACACACCGATTTCATCAAATCCCACCAGCCCGAGTGCGCCGTTGATATTTTCTGCCATTTCCAGAGCCAGGCCTTCTTTTTTGTATACCAGACTTTCCACGCCGGAATATTCTCCGGGATTTACTCCGGAATTGCGATGAATAGACAGAAAGGCATCCGCATTCGTTTCATTGGCGATCTGCGCTTTTTCAAAAGGTGTCTGAAAAACATCCGTCGTCCTGGTGTAATATACATTAATTCCCCGATTTTCCAGTTCCTGACCCAGAGCAAGCACGATGCGCAGATTATCATTTTTTTCTATCATATCTTCATACACTGCTCCGTTATCTCTGCCGCCGTGACCTGCATCCAGAACAATACTTTTGGCCATCACACATTTCCTGTCTTTTTGTATTTAGTATATGTAAGCTTTTGGTGCTTGTGTCTCCAGCAAAATGCTGTTAAGATAATTTCATGAACATTTTTTTCGGAGAGTAAGTATGTACCATATTATTTTTAATCCCAAAAGTAAAGGCTCTCAGAGCCGTGATGTATGCCGTATGGTCCTGGCTCAGCTTAAAGTCAGGGATATCGACTATACGCTGTACAAAACAGACCATGCCAGACACGCTGAAGAAATCGCCCACATGCTGACCAGAGGACATGTTCCCTGCACAATCCTGGTGATTGGCGGAGACGGCACCATGAACGAAGTATTAAATGGCATCTGTTATCCCGACTGTGTCACCCTGGGCCTGATCCCCTCCGGCTCCGGCAACGATTTTGCCAAGGCTGCCGGTATACCAAAAGATCCGCAGAAAGCACTGGATCTGATCCTATCCGGGAAAATCGCCAATATACACTACGGTATCATGAGAGCGGGACGCAAAAAGCGCCGGTTCCTGATCAGCTGCGGCGCCGGTTTTGACAGTGAAGTATGCCGCGAAGTACACCATTCCCGGTTAAAAAAATTCCTCAGCCTATTTTCTCTGGGGAATCTCGTATATACCGTCATTGCCGTCAAACGTATGATCCTTCGCACTGTATTTTCCGCCGATCTGCTCCCGGACACCAGAGATGCGCAGCATTTTGACAACATCACTTTTGTCACTGCCTTTAACTCTTCCTATGAGGGCGGCGGTTTCCGTTTCTGTCCACCTGCAGATCCCCGGCAGGGAAAGCTCCATGTGCTCTGTGCTCATGATATTCCGCTGTATGCGCTGCCTGCCCTGTTTCCTCTGGCACGCATCGGGAAACATCTGCGTTTTACTTCTAAGATTGCGCTGCAGGATACATATCATGCCACCCTTTCTTTCTCTCAGCCGGTCTGTATACATACTGACGGAGAGGTGCTGGGCTACAGCCGTCATCTTGATATCAGTGCGTCCAGGGCATCTTTCAATATGTACTGGCCGCAGTAAAAATGTTTCCTGCCTCTCGGTAGTACAAAAATGCGTGCGCATCCGGCGCACGCATTTGCTTATGGCTTATATTAGTTGAATCCGTATAATTTCTGGGAGATCTTGTAGCCGTATACAGCCAGCTTTCTTCCCAGTCTGGAACGCATATTCATGAAGATGCCAAGGATACCTCTGCGAAGAGTCGTATAGGTAAGCAGGTCTTTTTTCTTCATATAGCCCCAGAGTTCGTCTTTCATCTCATCCGCCTCTTTGCTGTCCATGAGGATCAGAAGGATCGATGTAACGGTTGTCACAATGCTGAGATAATTCAGCATATATTTGCGCAGATTACTGTGTTTATGGCTCTGCTCTGCCATGCAGTCGATCATGAGTTTATTGACACGGATCTGCTGGTCGATGCGGGAGATCATAACGGTCTCGTTGACGGACTGATCGCTTCTTCCGATAAAATAATGATAGAAATCAAGATCCATATAATACATCTTCTTTACATAGGGAAACGGCACAAAGGCAAACAGATTGTCCACATAGAAGGTATGCTCCGGCAGATGAAGTCCACAGTCCCTGAGTACCTGTGTACGATACATCAGAGAATGCATCAGTATGTAATGACCCAGTCCCATATTTTTGACATCATCCCATCCGAAGATCCGGTTCTGGGGCAGGCTTTTTGTATATTTCATGACCTTCTTATGCTTTGCCCCTTCTTTGTCATAAATATAATTGCTGATCACAGCATCCGGTTTTTCTTCCATAGCCGCAAACTCACGAAGTTTTGCCAGAAGTTTCGGATAAGCTTCCGCGTCCACCCAGTCATCACTGTCCACCACTTTGTAATACAGTCCCGTTGCATGCTCGATACCGGCATTGACACCGGAACCATGACCACCGTTTTCTTTGTGGATCACTTTTACGATGCCCGGATGTTCTGCCGCCAGTCGATCCGCGATCTGGGGTGTACTGTCTTTGGATCCGTCATTGATGAGAATGATCTCCACCTCATCCCCTCCGGGAAGCAGACTGTTGACACAGTTTTCCATATAACTTTCTGAATTATAACAGGGTACAGCTATCGTCAGTAATTTCATTTCTTCCTCCTGATCACAGCCGGATTACATTTCAGTTTTCCGAAAGGCTCCCAGCTGTATATTTACGTAAGATGCATATGCACGAAAAGCAGCAGGCAATGGATACTCCTGCATAGCTGTTTTGGCGTCTGCAAAAATCCAGTCGTCCGTCGGCATATTTTCAAGTGAAGCCACCCGGATCAGAAATCCCTGCATATGCCATTCCACATGGGAAAATACGTGCTTTGCATCTTCCAGTTTTTCTATAAATAAAGGCATCAGATGCCTTTGTTTCAGATATGTCAAAATTTCTTTTTCATCATAATAATCCTCCAGCCCGGGCAGTTCATACAGACCGGCCAGCAGACCATTATCGTTTCTTTTATGCAGAGCCACTTTATCTCCGTCTCTCACCACAAGTATGGTTCTCTTTTCCAGACGACGCTCTTTTGCTTTCTTTCTGACAGGCAGTATATCCACCAGACCTTGTCCGGCAGCCTGACACGCGAACCGCAAAGGACAGTCTTCACAGCGACTTGCTCCTTTGGGGAGGCATATCATAGATCCAAGATCCATAAAAGCCTGATTTAGATCTCCCGAACGGCCTGCAGGCATTATTTCTTTCAGCTGTCGGAATGCTTCTTTTCTGACTTTATCTTTGAGAATATCTTCCTCACAGCATACGAGTCTGGACCAGATCCTCATCACATTACCGTCTACCGCAGGCACAGGAAGTTCAAAAGCAATGGATGCAATGGCGCCTGCCGTATAATCTCCTATGCCTTTTAAGGAACGAAGCTGTTCAAAATCAGCGGGAAGCTTTCCACCATACTGTTTTTCAATCTGCACCGCTGCTTTCTGCATATTGCGGACCCGGTTATAGTATCCAAGTCCCTCCCACAGCTTCAGCAATCGTTCTTCCTGACATATTGCCAGATCGTGAATAGTCGGCAACGCTTCAATAAATCGCTCAAAATATGGCCTTACTGCCTCCACTCTGGTCTGCTGGAGCATGATCTCAGATATCCAGATGTGATACGGATCTTTTGTCTCACGCCAGGGAAGTGTTCTGTGGTTAGTGTCATACCAGGTCAGTAAAGGTTGTATGATTTGCTCTAACATGTCTATCTCTTTCATCATGCCATAGTTTTCCAGAAAATGCAATAAAATCGTTATTGTGCACACAGCTGCCATACACTTGCCAGTAAACAATAACATAAAATCCCCAGAGCAACAACATTCTTAAGAAAAACATAATAAATTGCTGCCTGGGGCCAAATTCCCGTGGGAATCCCACTACGTATATTC
>CALZOU010000045.1 GCA_945827805.1 uncultured Lachnospiraceae bacterium | reverse complement strand
GTTTCCTGCTTCTTTCTCCGAACAACCTGCTGAAACCGTCCGATGGTGGTCCGGTGGCCGTTCCTTCACAGGATATGGTTCTTGGTATCTACTATCTGACCATGAGCAAATATGCTGATTATACCGGCACAGAGCTGGAAAAAGATGTGGTTGCCGAGTTTGATTCTATCGATGAAGCACTGGAAGCCTTCCGTGCACATCAGGAAAAGAGAGCTAACGGCGAGGCCGAAGGTGATGCGCCGATCAACGTTCATTCCATTATCCGTGTTAACGTTAATCCGGAGCGTAACCGTATCGTTGTCTGCACCATTGAGGATCTGATTGGCCACTATTTTGATGGTATCAATCAGGCTATTCTGGCTTATGAGAATGGAAGCATTTCTCTGCACCAGAAGATCGTGATCCGTCGTCAGGGCACCTTTGAGGGCCGTGAGATTACGCAGATGGTTGAGACTACGCTGGGACGCCTTCTGTTCAATGAGATCCTGCCGCAGGATCTGGGCTTCGTGGATCGTTCCATCGAAGAGAACGCGCTGAAGCCGGAGGTCGATTTCCATGTAGGCAAGAAACAGCTGAAAAAGATCCTGGAAAAGGTTATCAATACCCACGGTGCTACCAAGACAGCAGAGGTACTGGATGATATCAAGGCTACCGGTTATCACTACTCCACAAGAGCAGCCATGACCGTATCCATTTCCGATATGACCGTGCCGCCGGAAAAACCGCAGCTGATCCAGCAGGCACAGGATACTGTAGATAAGATCACCAGAAACTACAAACGTGGTCTGATCACAGACGAAGAACGTTATAAAGAGGTCGTTGAGACCTGGAAAGAGACCGATGATACGCTGACCCATAAGCTGCTGTCCGGTCTGGATAAATACAACAATATCTTCATGATGGCCGATTCCGGTGCCCGTGGTTCTGATAAACAGATCAAACAGCTGGCCGGTATGCGTGGTCTAATGGCTGATACAACAGGTCATACTATCGAGCTGCCCATCAAGTCCAACTTCCGTGAAGGTCTGGACGTACTGGAATACTTCATGTCCGCCCATGGTGCACGTAAGGGTCTGTCCGATACAGCTCTTCGTACCGCCGACTCCGGTTACCTGACCAGACGTCTGGTAGACGTTTCCCAGGAACTGGTTATCCGTGAGACTGACTGTAGTGTAAACCGCAGTGAGATCCCGGGTATGTGGGTAAAACAGTTTGCGGACGGCCGTGAAGAAATCGAAAGCCTGCAGGAGCGTATCACAGGACGTTTCTCCTGCCACACCATCAAAAACGCCAAAGGCGAAGTTATCGTTAAGGCTAACCATATGATTACTCCGAAACGCGCAGCCAGAGTTATGGAAGAGGGTATTAACGAAGAGGGCATTCCGGTTAAGGAAGCCGGCAAAGTGAAGATCCGTACCATCTTAAGCTGTAAGTGCCACAATGGTATCTGCGCTAAGTGCTACGGCGCTAACATGGCTACGGGTGAGACCGTTCAGGTCGGTGAGGCTGTCGGTATTATTGCTGCCCAGTCCATCGGTGAGCCCGGTACACAGCTGACCATGCGTACATTCCATACCGGTGGTGTTGCCGGTGGTGATATCACACAGGGTCTTCCCCGTGTCGAGGAGCTTTTTGAGGCAAGAAAACCGAAAGGACTTGCCATTATCACAGAAATCAAGGGTGTTGCCGAGATTCGTGATACCAAGAAGAAACGCGAGATCGTTGTTACCGATCCGGATGAGGGTATCTCCAAAACTTACCTGATTCCTTACGGATCCCGTATCAAGATCCTGGACGGAGCTGTTCTGGAAGCCGGTGATGAGCTGACAGAGGGTAGTGTTAACCCACATGATATCCTGAAAATCAAGGGTGTCCGCGCAGTACAGGATTACATGCTGCGTGAGGTACAGCGTGTATACCGTCTGCAGGGTGTTGAAATCAACGATAAGCACATCGAGGTGATCGTTCGCCAGATGCTGAAGAAGATTCGCGTGGAGGAGAAGGGTGATTCCGATCTGCTTCCGGGAACCATGATGGATTCTCTGAACTTTGAAGATATCAACGAAGCTCTGGAAGCTGAAGGAAAAGAGCCGGCAGAGGGCAAGCAGGTACTGCTTGGTATCACCAAAGCCGCCCTGGCTACCGATTCCTTCCTGTCTGCTGCTTCCTTCCAGGAGACTACAAAGGTTCTGACTGAAGCTGCCATCAAAGGTAAAGTCGATCACCTGATCGGTCTGAAAGAGAATGTTATCATCGGTCGTCTGATTCCGGCCGGTACAGGTATGAAGTGCTACTCCGATGTGAAGCTGAATACCGATGTAGAGGAAGATGACGAGCTGGTTCTCGCTGAAGATGATGATCTGGAAGATATGATCAGTCTTGGCGAAGGTGAAGAGGAAATGGACATTGCGGAAACCGAAGAGGAGACTGCAGAGGACGTTTCTGAGGAAGCTGACGTTGAGGATGTTGAAGAATCTGCAGAGGATTCTGAAGAATAACTTCTAAAAATGCATAAAGAAAAAGGCTGCCATCGTATTAGATGCGTTGGCAGCCTTTAATAAAAAATGCATGTGCAGATACGCATGCTACATCATTTTATTACATTTCACAGTCATAAATCTTTTGACGAAATTCCCAAGTATTTATATTGAAAAACGTAAGTTACTGTTAAGAACGGATCGAATCACTTTCTGATGAAGTTATAGAAACAGGTATATTACCAAAATATGCAATGCAAATATATCTATAACATACTTTATATTTTAAACATAGAACGATTTATTTATACAAGGAGATAAACATATGTTTTTTAAAATTGCTGTCCACAGTGATGTGGGGATTGTAAAAGAGACGAATCAGGACTCAGTACTCGTGAAAGTAGCACAGACAAACCATGGAAGGGTTTGTCTGTGCGTCGTGTGTGACGGAATGGGCGGACTGTCCAATGGGGAGCTGGCCAGTGCGACGGTGATTCGTGAATTCGAGCACTGGTTTGAGAAACAGCTGCCGCCCATGCTTAGCACACCTGTTTTTCCGGTGGTAGAGCTTCGCCTGCAGTGGGACAATATCGTCCTTACGCAGAATGATAAGCTGACCGCATACGCCTCAAAAACAGGAACACGCATGGGTACTACGGCAGTGGCCTTCCTGATTCTGGGGGATAAGTATTACGTAATGAATGTGGGTGATTCGAGAGCCTATATGCTGTCGGACGCCATATATCAGCTGACAAAGGATCAGACCTATGTGCAGTACGAAATGGATATGGGCCATATGACCTGGGAGCAGGCGCAGACCCATCCGCAGCGAAATGTGCTGTTACAGTGTATTGGAGCGTCAGAAGTGATCAAACCGGATTATTTTGTGGGGGACGTGGAACCGGATATGACATTTATCCTGTGTTCGGACGGTTTCCGTCATGTGATTTCTCCGGATGAGATATACGAAAAATTAAGACCGGACATTCTGGACAATGAAGAGGTAATGCTGCAGAATGCCAGGGATCTTGTGGAACTGAATAAATCAAGAAAAGAAGTGGATAACATATCCGTAGCAGTTATCCGAACCTGTCGGGAGGAGTAGACATGCTGCAGATCGGTTCCTATGTAGATGGAAAATATAAAGTATTAAGTATGATTGGTCAGGGAGGCATGAGTGTTGTCTACCTGGCACTAAATGAAAAAGCGAATAAGACCTGGGCAATCAAAGAGGTGCGAAAAGACGGTACACAGGATTTTACCACCGTCAAGCAGGGCCTGATCGTGGAGACAAACATTCTCAAAAGTCTGAACCACAAGTATCTGCCCAGTATCATAGATGTTATTGATGACGGCGATTCTTTCCTGATCGTTATGGATTATATTCAGGGAAAGTCTCTGGATAAGATCCTGAAGGTGAGCCTGGAACAGGATGGATTGCCGATAGCGCTGGATGATGTGATTTCCTGGGGCAAACAGCTGTGTGAGGTGTTTTATTACCTGCATACAAGACCAACACCGATCATTTACAGAGATATGAAGCCCGGCAATGTTATGTTGAAACCGGACGGAGAAATCTGTGTGATCGACTTTGGTACTGCCCGTACCTTTAAACAGGGAAATCTGGAAGATACCACCTGTCTGGGTACACCGGGCTATGCTTCTCCGGAACAATACGGCGGTAACGGGCAGTCTACACCCAAAAGTGATATTTACTGCCTCGGTGCCACACTGCACCACTTGATCTCCGGAAGAAATCCATCGGCAACACCGTTTAATTTTCCGAAGATCACCCAGTGCAGACCTACCCTTGTGGATGAAGTAAGCCGTGAAGATATGAACAAGCTTCTGGGTCTGGAGATGATCATTGAGAAATGTACACAGTATGAACCGGAAGACAGGTACGAATCCTGCCTGGAAATGCTGTATGATCTGGAGCACATTGAGGAACTGAGTCTTCCATATAGGAAGAAACTCAAACGCAAGCTGACGGGCTTTGGTGTATGCGCCGGTGCTGCGCTGCTTTGCGGTGCTGTGTCTCTGGGCTGCATGTTTATGGCAAACAGGACTGAGCGGACCGGATACGATTACTACGTTGATCAGGCAGAAAAAAATGAGGGTCAGACTAAGCGTGATTACGCCAAGATGGCAGTAGCCATAGATCCCTCTGAAGAAAAAGGGTATCTGTTATATCTTGAAGCCCTGCGAAATGATGACGATGGTTTTTCCGGTCAGGACAGCCAGGATTTCAAAGCTCTACTTCAGCAAAGATCAGGAAGAAGAAGCTACGATGAGATCCTTCAGGATAATAATGCCGGATATACAGATCTGGCTTATGAACTGGGAATGGCCTATTATTTTGCCGGAGGCGCAGGAAAACCTGCCGGTGATAAAGAACTGGCAAAAAAATGGCTGGGTATTGTAGGACAGTCAGCCTTAAGCGATGAGGAACTGAAAACTCTGGGGGTTGAAGGCAAAAGCAAGCTCTCGGATGCACAGATCACAGAGTACGGTATTGATACAAACCTGGTAAAGACCTTCTTAAGTATCTGTAATTACTACAATAAGGTAGGCCAGGAGGATAAGGTTACCGGTGAGATCCAGTATTCATATGCGGATTTTTGGGACGAGCTGAATACGCTTGTGGAAGAACAGCCGCAGACCGTCAGTACTGAAAGCCGGGAAAGACTGACACAGCTTCGTCTTCTAGACGATATCAGTTATCAGCTGTACAGCAACGCAGCCAACTTTGTATCTGATGCCGGTATAGATGAGCAGACTTTTATCGCTGCTCTGGATGCTATATACGATCGGATAGAAAAAGCCAATACCGGATCCAATCAGACGGCACGGAGTGTGCAGCAGAATACACTGACGACCATAGAGAATACCAGACGCACTGTGGACTCACTGTATGCGCAGAATTCACAGGCACTCAAGAGCGGAGGTGATCAGTAATGGCTCAGAATTATGAACAGCAGATGAAATTACTGAGCGGGCTTTCGCTGGGATTTGGTATAGCAGCCCTGGTGTTACTGGCCTTGGCCGTATTTCTCTTTATCTGGCTGAAAATACCGCAGGTATTCAGTGAGTACAGGGGAAAGAATGCAAGAAAGGCCATGGAAGAGATGGCGGCCAACAGCGCGGAATCAGGTTCTCTGATTTCTTCCAGCGGCAAAGTGAAGAAAAAGAAAGACGGATCGCGAAAGAGAACCTATTCGGAGAGTCTGACAGACGATATTTCTCAGAAGGTACCGCCGATAACGGATACGGTTTCATCAGATATACAGAATCCCTCATCATCCGCAATGCCCATGGATGACAGTTTCGATGAAGGAAGCGAGGCTACCGACGCGCTTTCCAATCAGTACATCGAAAATACCATGGCTGCAGACACAGCGGAAATGCTGGAGACAGAGCTTCTTGAAAATATGCCTCTTGAGGAAAATCTGACCACCGTGATGCAGCAGCCCATTGAGGAGGAACCATCGACAGAAGTTCTCAGCGAGTCTAAAGTGCATCAGTTAACGCGGCCGGCGGATGAAGGCACTATGGTGCTGGATGCGGCCATGCTGAAAAAAGATGGAAATGTGTTTGTGATAGAGAAAAGCATTGTGCTGATACATACGGAGAAGGTGATCTGATGGAAAAAAGAAAAAAACGGCCAGGTTGTGCCATGATGTTTCCATGATCTGCTTTCTGATATCATCATGTGTCGTATTAATGATTCCCCTGGCAGAAAAATATACCGGTACAGTAATGGATATTCTTCCGGGAATTCTGTTTTGGGCAGGGATATTGCTGGGGATTTTCTTCTATATCATAAGCTATAGCCTGATTAGAGACACCAAAGGATTTCACATGGTGTGTTCGGCAGATCGCATAGGCGCTTTGGCGCCGGGATCCACACCGGAGGGATTGGCAGCAGACATTCTGTTTGTCCCCGCCTGTGTGGTCACCATTCTGGGAACTTTCTTTATAGTTATTCCGGGATGGGTCATGATCATCAGTATGTGGATAACTTTATTATCTTTCTATGGGCATTTTGTTTTCAATGGAAGGGTATACAAGTTTTTACATATAAAAAGAGTACTACAGACAAAGGAAAAAGCAGAGCATAAACAGGAAACTCTGCAGCATGCAAAGGAAGGAGTATAAGAAATGAAACAGAGAGTTAAGAGAATTCTGGCATTTATGTTAGCACTGCTGCTGGTATTCTCTTCTACATGCGTTTCGCCAGTTGGTGTGGTGGACGTATTTGCCACAGGTATTGATGAGGGTGAAGCGTCTGGAACTGCGGGCTCCGAGAGTGGAGGAACTGCAGGTGGAGAAAGTGGTGAAGGTGCGGGAGCAGCAGGAACTGTTCCTACAACCGTTGACTATACAGTAGTTTTGCCTGCTAAAATAAGGGACGTGGAATGGGGGACTGTTAAGGTAAATAATGTATCCGCCACGACAGCCGAGGGATCCGTAAAAGTTACCTTGAGTAATGATATTACAGAAGCACAGTTGAAGAATGTGACATCGGATAATTATGTTTTTTCAGATATATCAGTATCAGGAACAACAATAACGATTAATAAAGCGCTTCCTAACTGTACGATTGAATTTGTATCAGGAGATAATACCCTTACCGTGGGTGAGAGTGCGGATTATGTGGTCAAGCTGGACAATTTGGCATGGGAAAATTATGTTAGCTGGTCATTAGAATCATTAGAAGGGGATTTTACAGAAATAGCAGAAGATTCTTCTGATAAGAAAAAAGTAACCGTGACAGCAAAAGATGAAGGATTTCCTGGGAACAGTGCTTCTGTTACAATAAAGGCTTCCCTGCCGGATGGTGCCAGAGAATCAAAAACAATCGCTCTCAAGAAAAAAACAGCCAGTCTGTCTATTTCTATACAGCCAGAGGATGTAACAGGATGGAATGAAAAGAGAACAGTCAAAGTTTCATCCCCTGAGCTTGCAGGAAAAACTGTTCACGTTACACTGGAATCAGAAACGAAACCTGTTACCTTATCTTCAACTTCTTCTGGTAAGGCAGAGGGTACAGTTGACTGGACACTCTCTCATGTAGGTACATATACATTCACAGCATCTTTTGATGGAGATAATGTATATAAGAGTTGCAGTTCTTCTTTAAATTATGAAACGTCTAAGGAAGATCAGGAAAGCTTTACATTTGTTGATAACGAGGACAATGTACTTACAGGGATATCTTCCGACTTGTCTGGAAAATCTCTGGTATATGATAAAGATACAGAAGTGTCTCTTGCAAAACTCAAAGGTGGGATTACACCGGAGCGTTATGATTTTGCCTGTACAAATGATACGGGAAATATGATTAAGGACACATTGAAGGTTGAAGATGGTGTGTTGAAATTCACACCCAAAGCTGCAGGTACTTTTACAATTACAGTTACGAAAAAACATTCGGATTATAATGATGCCTCTGAGAAATTAACTGTTACTGTTGCCAAAAAGCAGATCAATCTCGTAAAGGTTAAGGCAGTAGATAAGATCTACGATGGAAATACCGATATTACTGTTACAGCCAAATTAAAACCTGAAGATCTGGAAGCTGATGAACGTGCTGATGGAAGCAATGTGGAATTGACGGTTTTCGGTACTGCAGTGGACAAAAATGCAGCTGAAAATAAAACAGTGTCCTACGAAAAGTTTACGTTTGATACAAATGATGCTGTACAGAATGCGCTGAATGACAACTATGTGATTAATAATCTTGAAGATGACGAAAGAACAACTACAGTAAACATCAACAAGAAAAAACTTGCTCTCGAAGTAGTTATCAATGATCAGAACAGCAAAGATCCGGAAACGGGTGCGTTGCTCCGTGAATTTACCGATTATAAAAACTGTGATGGCGTAAGCGTAACTGTTACAGGTTTTATCGGTGAAGAAGGGCCTGCTTCTTTAGAGGGATATAAAGCTCCAGTTCCGGTAGTGGATGATTCGGTGGTCAATCGTCAGTTTGCTCCGGGTACAGTTATTGCCAATGCTATTGTTCCGGATATCACCAATGTAAACGCTACCAACAACTATGAATTCGATACGATTAATGCTGTAAAGGCATCTTTAAAGATGGCTGCACAGAGTATTGACTTAGATAAGCTCCTTTCTGTGGACAATGGAAACAGTACGAATGCGTACCAGAACAGTGAAAGCAAAAAGATTTATTTCGGCAATAATGCAGCTGTAAAATGGTCAATCAATAATTCGGTTAATCTTGCTGTCATCCGTCCGGAATACACGAAAGTGCTCCTTTCACAAAAAGACGGAAACAAATGGAGCGACTGGTCAGATGTAACTCTTGGCTATATTCCCAGAGGCCTTGAGATAGATGCAGTCAGTATCAAGCTGCAAACAGCAGACGGCGGTGAGACGGTTCCGAAAGAGTATGGATTGATCCGTGATACAGTTGCACCGTCTGTATATATTGCTATTGATTCGGTAAATTCTGCCTACGATTTTGCAAGCAAAGTTACCTTTGGTATGTTTAAAAGCGCGGCATACCAGGCAGTAGTCACCGGTGAGGATGTTTTTTCCGGACAGGCTTCCTGGAAATGCTATGTAATAAATCTTACAGAGGATAAAACGTTTGATAAAGATGGATTGAGAGCGGTTGTTGAGAACCAGGATCCAAGAAAAGAAGATACAGGTTCTTTTGGTGAGAGCGGTCAGTCTGTATTCCTTGGTAAAGTCAATGAAAATGAGACAGCAGTAAATGGACGATATCTGGTAATTGTTCTGGTGACAGATAATGTCGGCAACAATGCGATCTATGCCTCCAATGGTGTTATCGTGGATCAGGTAGCTCTGGACACTCTGGAACTGAAATATACCCAAGGAGACGGAATTGAAGAACCCAAACTGTCCGGTCAGGCAGATGGTATAGAATATTTCAAGAACAAAGCATCTGTTTATGCAGTAGCTAACGATGCCAATACCGATGGAACCGTATATTCCGGTGTGAAGAAAATCACAGCCAAAGTACAGAAGGAGGCAGAAGAAGCCGTGCCTCTTACGATGTATACGGTGCCTGTAGATGAAGAGACCGGTAAGGTAAACGTAACAGATACACTTGAAAATCTCAAAAACAATTACGTTACGATCTCTACGGATCAGCTGAGTAGAGAGGCTTTCCCGAATAGTGTAATCGAAAAAATGGCTTCTACAGATACACCATGTGCCAAATATACAGTATCTATTGAGGCAGAAGATTTTGCAGGAAATGCTTTTGCGGAAGCTGCCTCCAAAACCTTCGTTGTGGATAATCTGGCACCGGTGGTAACGAACAGTGTGATTCTGAATACCGATGAGAATAAATTCGATCAGAATATTTACTACAGTAACGAGGCTATTACTCTGGAAACAACCGTGACAGAGCGTTTCACAGATCTCGGAAAGATCGATCTGGTGCTGACAAAAGACGGTGAGGAGATTCGCAAATCTTTCTCTTCCTGGGAACAGGCGATTGTCAGTGAAGAATATCCGGGATATGCCATTTCTGTTGTAGAAAATGGTAACAGTGATGCCAATGATTTTTCCAGAACCATCAAGTTTACGGTTCCTGCTGAGAACAATGAAGGTGATTTCAGCTTCTATGTGACCGCAGAGGACTGCTCTGGCAATGCATCCAATACAGTTACACCGATAAACTTCTGCATGGATACCACTGCTCCCATAGTGGATATTACCTATACGGCAAAACCAACGGCTGGTGATATTGGTATGATCAGCCCGTCTGACAGCCGCGTATACCTGGATGAAAATTACGACTACTTCACAGCTAACATTCAGATAAAAGAAAAGCATTTTTATTACACCGGAAAGACAGATGAGAATATTATCTGTACATATGGCGCAAGTGCGAATAACCAGACAGAGGATATTACAGATACTGTTACGGTTACAACGATCAAAACATCCGACGTGCAGACAGTAAAAGCTGCAGCTGAGAATATTACAACAGAAAGCAACTGGGTTGCAGGTCTTGACGATATTCACACTTACGGCTTTACCTGCGATAAGGATGCAGAGTATACCTTTAATGAATTTACCGTAACCGACCTTGCCGGAAACACCTGCGTATATACAGAAAACACATTCAATCCGGCACAGATCACACTGGATACCGTACGCCCCACAGCCAAGCTGACCGTCACCGATCTTGTAGCCGGCGGCAGCAAAGGAAAGATGTCGTGGACTCTGCTTCTGAACAAGCTGACATTTGGTCTATTCGGAAAGAATCAGGTTGTCGTATCCATGACAAGTGATGATGTAACTGCAGGCGTAAATACTACTGAGTATATCATTACCTCAGATCTGAGAACGTTAGATCAGCTGAAAACAGAGACAGCATGGAATCCCTATAAGGATGATTTGACACTGAAAAACAATCAGGATTACGTTGTTTACGAAAAAGTTGTGGACAAGGCTGGAAATACAGAGTATTTCAGTACAGACCGCATCATCGTGGACGCTGTGGATCCGAAACCGGAAGTAACCATCAAACCGACCGTACCGGGCTGGGGCAAGGATGTTTACAGTGCCACAGATAAACCGGGCTTTGATGTAGATGTTATTGACCCGATCAATAACGATTCCTATGCCGGTCTGAAGGAAATCACGTATACCATTAAAAACGGTACGACAGGTTTTGTAGAAAGCGGCACACTGGCATCCTACAAAGCTGCTGACCATACACAGGAATATACCGGACACGTAAATATTGATCCGGCCAAGTTCTACAGCAACGATGTACAGGTAACAGTAGAAGCTAACGATTATTCTACAAACGACGCAACTACAGAGACGATTTCTATCAAAGTGGATAATCAGGAGCCGAAGGTAAACTTCACTTTTGATACATCCGATGCCTCCAACGGCAAGTATTACAACAAAGAGAAGAGACTGACGATCACGGTAGATGAGAGAAACTTTGATGATACCTACAAGCCGGAAGTGACTTCCAGTACAGGTAACGGTTGGTCATTCAGCGGCTGGACACACAATGGTGAGACTCATACCGGAACCGTAACCTTCAGTGGAGATGCTGATTATACCGTAAGCTACTTCTGCTACGATCTGGCCGGAAATAAATCCGAGACGGTGACAATGGACGAGATCACCATCGACAAGACAAAACCGGTAATCGCAGTAAGCTACAATAACAACAGCGTATTAAACAACAGCTACTACAAGGAGTCCCGTACAGCAACGATCACCATCACAGAGCATAACTTCAATCCGGCAGATGTGACGGTTACGACTACAGCCCGTCTGGACGGTGCGACTGTAGCTGTTCCGGGTGTCAGCGGATGGTCCGGCGGCGGAGATACCCATACCGCAACCATCAGCTATGCGGCAGACGCAGATTATACCTTTACCATCAGCACTACAGATATGGCAAGCAATGTATCTGATCCGTACGATACAGAATCCTTTACGGTAGATATGACACAGCCGGCTGTCGAGATCACCGCTATCGAGGATAAGTCCGCAAATAATGGTGTGGTAGCTCCGGTAATTACTCTGGAGGATATCAACTTCGACAGAAACAATGTGGTTGTTCGTCTGTGCGGTGTCAACAAGGGTGCTGTGGACACAGCAGGAATGTACACCGTAGCCAACTCTGCAAAAGGACAGGTTATCACCTTTGCTGACTTTGGCAAGAATATGGATGATATTTATACACTGACTGCTGAAGCTACAGATATGGCGGGCAATACATTCAGCACATCAAAGACATTCTCTGTCAACAGAGACGGATCTACCTATATGTATGAGGAGTATACCGAAGACCTGATCAATAAGGGGTATACACATGATCCGAAAGATATCGTAGTCACTGAGGTCAATGTTGATACGCTGACCTTCCGTGAACTGACGCTGTCCAAGAACGGTACACAGCTTACTCTGGCAGAAGGCACCGATTATGAAGTACTGGCTTCCGAAAGTGAAGTCAGCTGGAAGTCTTATACTTACACCATCAAGGCATCCAATTTCGAGGATGAGGGTGAATATGCGATCTCCATCTATTCCGAGGACCGCGCAGCCAACAAGACGACCAATACATCCAAGAAGAAAGATATTACATTTATCGTGGATAAGACTTCTCCGGTAATTTCTGTATCCAATATCGAGGATGGCGGACGTTATAAAGCAGACAGCCAGGCATTTATCGCAAACGTAGATGATAACATGGCATTGGATAAAGTGGAGTACTATCTGGATGGAGAAATGAAGCAGAGCTTTACCGCAGATGAAGTAGCCGAAGTAAATGGTGAGCTGAATCTAACCGTAGGATCATCCAATAAATTCCAGGAAGTCATCATTAAAGCTTATGATAAGGCAGAAAATGAGCCTACAGAAGCAAAACTGAACATACTGGTAACAACCAACGCATTTGTTCAGTACTACAATAACAAACCGGTATTCTATGGTAGTATCGGTGGAGGTGTTGTATTGATCGGCGGCGCAGTAGTTGCAGGTATCCATTTCAGCGGAGAGAAGAAAGACAAACAGAAGAAGAACTGAAATAATAAGTCTGTATTTGTCGAAATTACCATGGAAAACCGGCGAAAAACCGCATAAATCCGGCAATCTTATCCTTGACAGCAAAACCTCGCCCATGTATACTAGACTAGCGTGCATGAGTATGCAGTTATATTTGTGCGCACTTAAGAAGAATAATAGCAACCGCAGAGCCCCGCGCAAGCGGAGAAATCCACAGGAGGTGACTTGGAATGCCTACATTTAACCAGTTAGTTAGAAAAGGACGTGAGACATCTGTTAAGAAGTCCACAGCTCCGGCTCTTCAGAAAAGCTTCAACTCTCTGAAGAAAAAATCCACAGATATGTCTTCCCCGCAGAAGAGAGGTGTGTGTACAGCTGTTAAGACTGCTACACCGAAAAAACCGAACTCAGCTCTTAGAAAAATCGCCAGAGTTCGTCTTTCCAACGGAATCGAAGTAACATCCTACATTCCGGGCGAAGGTCATAACTTACAGGAGCACAGCGTTGTTCTGATCCGTGGTGGTCGTGTTAAAGACTTACCTGGTACAAGATACCACATCATCAGAGGTACTCTGGATACCGCTGGTGTTGCCAATAGAAGACAGGCCCGTTCCAAATACGGTGCTAAGAGACCGAAAAAATAATTTTGCTGCTGCCTGAATAACGCAGACGCAACAATATATCGAAAACAGTATCACAACTAGAAAGTTAGTACGGAATTCCATATACCCTGTCGGTTGCGGGTCATATAGAGAATTTACTCGTGCGAACACAAGTGAGACAGCGTGAGACTGCAGCCGCTGTTTCGAGTGAGTACCTGTGAGATAATCATTTTGATTAAGGAGGGAAGTAACGTGCCACGTAAAGGACATACCCAGAAAAGAGATGTTTTAGCAGATCCGATGTACAACAGCAAAGTGGTTACCAAGCTTATCAACAACATCATGCTTGATGGTAAGAAAGGTGTAGCTCAGAAGATCGTATACGGAGCTTTCGCTAAAATGGAAGAGAAAGCCGGAAAACCGGCTCTTGAAGTATTTGAAGAAGCTATGAACAATATTATGCCGGTTCTGGAAGTTAAAGCCAGACGTATCGGTGGTGCCACATACCAGGTTCCGATTGAGGTTAGACCGGATCGTCGTCAGGCTCTGGCACTTCGCTGGATCACCATGTTCTCCCGCAAAAGAGGCGAGAAGACCATGGAAGACAGACTGGCTAATGAACTTTTAGACGCCATGAACAACACTGGCGCATCTGTAAAGCGTAAAGAAGATATGCATAAGATGGCAGAGGCTAATAAGGCATTTGCTCATTACAGATTCTAAAGGAGGAAAACCCATTGGCTGGTAGAGAATATCCATTAGAGAGAACCAGAAATATCGGTATTATGGCTCATATCGATGCAGGTAAGACTACTCTGACAGAGCGTATCCTGTATTATACCGGTGTTAACTACAAAATCGGTGATACCCATGAAGGTACTGCTACCATGGACTGGATGGAGCAGGAGCAGGAGCGTGGTATCACTATCACATCTGCAGCTACCACATGTCACTGGACACTGCAGGAGCAGCACAAACCGAAGCCGGGCGCATTAGAGCATCGTATCAATATTATTGATACCCCCGGACACGTAGACTTTACCGTTGAGGTTGAGCGTTCTCTTCGTGTACTGGATGGCGCTGTCGGCGTTTTCTGTGCTAAGGGTGGTGTAGAGCCGCAGTCCGAGAATGTTTGGAGACAGGCTGATACTTACAACGTACCGCGTATGGCATTCATCAACAAGATGGATATCCTGGGTGCAGATTTCTACAGAGCTGTAGATCAGATCAGAACAAGACTTGGCAAGAACGCTATCGTTCTTCAGCTGCCCATCGGTAAGGAAGATGAGTTCAAAGGCATCATCGACCTGTTTGAGATGAAAGCTTACATCTACAACGATGATAAGGGTGATGATATCACCATCTGCGACATCCCCGAAGATATGGCAGACGATGCAGAGCTGTATCATACAGAACTGATCGAGAAAGTCTGCGAGCTGGATGACGATCTGATGATGGCTTATCTGGAAGACGAGGTTCCGTCTGTTGACGAGATGAAAGCAGCTCTTCGTAAGGCTACCTGCGAGTGCCGCGCCGTTCCGGTTTGCTGTGGTTCCGCTTACAGAAACAAAGGTGTTCAGAAACTTCTGGACGCTGTTATCGAATACATGCCGGCTCCGACTGATATCCCGGATATCTGCGGTGTCGATATGGATGGTAATGAAGTAACACGTAAATCTTCCGATGCTGAGCCGTTCGCTGCTCTGGCATTCAAGATCATGACTGACCCGTTCGTTGGTAAGCTGGCATACTTCCGTGTATATTCCGGTACCATGAACTCCGGTTCCTATGTACTGAATGCTACAAAGGGCAAAAAAGAGCGTGTTGGACGTATCCTGCAGATGCATGCCAACAAACGTATGGAGCTGGATAAGGTTTATTCCGGTGATATCGCTGCTGCGATCGGATTTAAGAATACAACAACAGGTGATACCATCTGTGATGAGCAGCATCCGGTAATCCTGGAGTCCATGGAGTTCCCGGAGCCGGTTATCGAGCTGGCTATCGAGCCGAAGACCAAAGCCGGTCAGGGCAAACTGGGTGAATCTCTTGCCAAACTGGCTGAGGAGGATCCGACCTTCCGTGCTCATACAGATCAGGAAACAGGTCAGACCATCATCGCTGGTATGGGTGAGCTGCATCTGGAGATCATCGTTGACCGTCTGCTTCGTGAGTTCAAGGTAGAGGCTAACGTAGGTGCTCCGCAGGTTGCTTACAAAGAGACCATCACCAAAGCTGTTGATGTTGACAGTAAATATGCTAAACAGTCCGGTGGTCGTGGTCAGTACGGTCACTGTAAAGTTAAATTCGAGCCCATGGATGCCAACGGTGAGGAACTGTACAAGTTCGAGTCTACTGTTGTCGGCGGTGCTATTCCGAAGGAATACATTCCGGCTGTAGGCGAAGGTATCGAAGAAGCCATGAAAGCTGGTCAGCTGGGCGGCTATCCGGTAGTTGGTATTCATGCTAACGTATACGATGGTTCTTACCATGAGGTCGACTCCAGTGAGATGGCCTTCCATATCGCCGGTTCTCTGGCATTCAAAGAGGCTATGCAGAAAGCGGCCCCGATCCTTCTTGAGCCGATCATGAAGGTTGAGGTTACCATGCCGGAAGAGTACATGGGTGATGTTATCGGTGATATCAACTCCCGTCGTGGTCGTATCGAAGGTA
>CALZOU010000044.1 GCA_945827805.1 uncultured Lachnospiraceae bacterium | reverse complement strand
AGATCTAGTACGGTCTCGTGGGCTCGGAGATGTGTATAAGAGACAGGATATGTCCCTGACGGTGTCCCAGCACATCCCACAACGTCAGGATCAGGTAGGCGATGGCTCCACCGGAAATCAAAGACCAGGGTTTCGACAGACTGTCATACGTCATATAATTGACAAAAACAAGGATCACCTCCAATGTCAGTGCCAGGAACAAAAGGATCCTGCCAACTTTCTGAAAACGTCTTGTCTTTTGTTTTATATCCGGATATCCGACTGCACTTTCTGTCGTTTCTTCCTTTTCTTCTTCCAACGTAAGTACACCGTGACACAAAGGGCAGATCTGGGTATCATCCAGAATGCGGATTCCGCAGCGTTTACATTTATTCATTTCCGCCCTCCTTTATTCGTCATAGACTCCATTTGTCTCTATAGACACCTCAAGCCCTTCCCGACTCAGACTTTCGAAAAATATTTTCTGCACAGAGGTGTCTTTTAACAGAGAACCAAAGGTCACCACCAGTTCATCCCCGTAAGAGCACACCGTCACTTTCATATTTTGTCCCGCAGACGGGGATAAAATTACCTGAAAGCGTTTGATATACGGGCGGTACTCCTCTTTTACCGAAAGCATACCCACATTTGTCAGTGTGGTCGTCGTTCCCTTTACTCCGCTCAGATACACGATCTTCATTACCGGCTTTTTCAAAAGCAGCGGTACCGCACGCAAAGCCAGATTTTTCTGATTAGACACATTATAGCAGATCAGCTGTTCTAAATGCTCGCGGGTAATCTGCTTTTTCAGCTCCGCCTGCGCCAGGAGCATGATCTCTTTTATGTCATACTCTTCTTTCTGCGGATAAAACGGAATGCTCACCATGGCAAAAAAATTTCGCGTAGTCACGGATCCGAAAAACGGGCGCAGATTGACCGGAACGCAGAGTACTATGGGTTTTTTCGATGGATTCTCATGCATATAGGCTTTGTAAATGCTGTACACATAGATACCGCACAGGTACTCATTGATGCTCATGGACATCTCTTTTGCTTTCTTTTTTACTTCCTGTACGGAAAGATACCCATGGATCACCCCAAGCTCTCCCCGTGCCAGACGTTCGCCCCGGATATGCACTGCGGGAACTGCCTTATAGCTCTTTTTATCCACCTTTTTGTAATGTTTCAGATAGCTGTCTTCTGTCCCCAGCCAGGTGTCATCGGACAAATGATCCTCATCCTCCGCAAATGCCCCCGGATACCTGAGTCGCAGATACTGATATGTCAGCTCCCGCAAAAAATTCATGGCACCGGCACCGTCCGCCAGCACATGGAAGACTTCCAGATTGATCCGGTTTCTGTACCAGGTCACCCGAAACAGGTAATTCTTATTTTCCCGGGGTTCTATAAAGCGGCAGGGAAAATCTTCTTCCTCTCGGATCACCGGTGTTCCTTTGATATTTGTCTCAAAATAATACCAGAACATGCCCGTGCGCATACGCACATTCATGGTGTCAAACCAGGGGAGCACCAGCTCCAGTGCCTTTTGCAGGCAGTCCGGGCTGATCTCTTCTGTCAGTGTGACACTCATCCGGTATACATTTGTCATGGTTTCATTGGCAATGACAGGAAAAAGGTTGGCTGTGTTGTCCAGCTTGCCCCAGCCGACCTCTTCCCTTTTGCTCATTTTTTTCATACAGATCTGTCCTTTTTATAACTGACTCAGAATGTGACGGGCCACATAGACACCGCTGGCGGAAGCGTGAGACAGGGAATGGGTCACACCGCTGCCGTCACCGATGAGATACAGTCCCTTATAGCGGCTCTCCAGATTCTCATCGATATCCGCTTCCATATTATAGAATTTGACTTCCACACCGTAAAGTAAAGTATCATCGTTGGCTGTACCGGGGGCAATCTTGTCCAGTGCATAGATCATCTCGATAATGCCGTCCAGAATACGCTTCGGCAGCACCAGACTCAGATCACCGGCAGTGGCTTTCAGGGTAGGGACCACCATACCTTCTTCTATCCTGCGCTCTGTACTTCTGCGTCCTCTGACCAGATCACCGAAACGCTGTACAATGACACCGCCGCCCAGCATATTGGACAGATGGGCAATACTCTCGCCGTAGCCGTTGCTGTCGTTAAAGGGCTCGGAAAAATGCTTGGCCACCAGCAGGGCAAAGTTGGTGTTTTCGGTCTGTTTCTCCTTGCCTTCGTAGCTGTGCCCATTGACCGTAATAATGCCGTTGGTATTTTCGTTGACCACAATACCGTTGGGATTCATACAGAAAGTACGCACGTTATCCTCAAACTTTTCCGTGCGGTACACGATCTTGCTCTCATACAGCTCGTCCGTAAGATGCGAAAAAATCACAGCTGGCAATTCTACTCGTACGCCCAGATCCACTCGGTTGGATTTTGTAGGAATATCCAGCTCCTTACAGATCTTTTCCATCCATTTGCTGCCGCTTCGGCCTACAGATACGATACATTTTTCGCAGCTGTAGCTGTGATCGCCGCAGATGACGCTGTAGCCTTCCTCTTCTATGCGGATGGACTCCACCGGTGTATCAAAGAAGAAATCTACAGTCTTACTCAGCTCTTCATACAGATTCTGCAGCACGATATAATTGATGTCCGTGCCCAGGTGGCGGACAGACGCATCCAGAAGCTTTAATTTATTCTGAATACAGATTTTCTTAAATTTCGTTCCGGCGGTGGAATACAGCTTTGTTCCCTCGCCGCCGTAGCGCATATTGATATCATCTACGTAGCGCATCAGATCCAGCGCCTGCCTGCGTCCTATATGCTCGTAGAGCGTGCCGCCGAAATCGTTGGTGATATTGTATTTTCCATCGGAGAAAGCTCCGGCCCCGCCGAAACCACTCATGATGGAACAGCTTTTGCAGTGGATGCAGCTTTTGATCTTGTCACCGTCGATGGGACATTTCCTCTTTTCCAGTGCGTGTCCGGCTTCGAAAACCGCCACTTTCAATCCCGGTTTCTTTTCTGCAAGTTCATATGCTGAGAAAATACCTCCCGGTCCCGCGCCTATGATAATCACATCATATTTATTCATTCTTGCATATTCCTTTCTGTATTACTGTTTCTCCATATTTTCCTGTTATATTTTTCGACATCTTTTTGTGCCTGTCTGCAGATCTGTTTTTTCTGAAAAAGAAGAATGGCAGTCTTCCCTCTTCAAGTATATGGGGAAAACCACATTTTGTCCAGCGCTGTATCCCCAAATGCGTTTCCGATTCCTGTTTCAGCCGTCTGACATGGCATACATACATTTCTTCTCCTTTACTGTATACACACAAAAAAGCCATGGCTCTGTCTGTCACAGACAGTCTCCATGGCTTCTTCGGTGTGTTATGTTTTCGTTTGTGTTATGTGTTTATTATGTGTTATTTCACTCTTCTTATGTGTTTCATGCTTTTTCTGAAGGAGATACGGCTTACTGAACGATAACGCCATCCTCATCCCACAGATCATGCCAGTCCTTAGCGCCCGGCCACAGGAATACCTGACCTTTTACCAGACGGTTATTAGCTTCCAGCGTTTTGATCTTAGCCATCTCTTCTTCTGTCAGCGGATCGCCGTCGATGGTGCTTCCCAGGTTGCTTGTGTACTCAGCTTCCCATACGGAGAACGGAATCGGAATAGCACCTCTTTGTACAGCCCATTTCAGGCAGATCAGTGCCGGATGGCAGTTGTGAGCAGCTGCGATTTCCTGCATGATGGGAGTCTTCATATCGGCGATATCGCCTGCTTCCATATCACGCTCCGGTCTCTGCGGGGAACCAAGGGGCATAAAGCCTACCGGCTGGATGCCATGGCCTCTCAGGTAGTTGAATACCTCCTCCTGCTGGAAGCACGGATGCTCCTCAAACTCGCACATAGCCGGTTTGATACGGCACAGCGGCAGAACAGCTTCCAGTTTCGGAATAGTCATGCTGGACATACCGATACCTTTTGCCAGCCCCATGTCTACCAGACGCTCCAGCTGTCTCCATGTCTTCATGAAGCGCTCAACAGAGAACGGTTTGGAATCCGGATTACGGGAATCCACATCACAGTGCGGTGCATGATAGTTCGGGAATGGCCAGTGCAGGAAGTACATATCTACGTAATCCAGCTTCAGGTCTTTCAAGCTTTTTGCCAGAGCGATCAGGATATCACCGTCTCCGTGCATATCATTCCATGCTTTGGTCATGATGAAGAGATCCTCTCTCTTGCAGAGGCCATTGCGGAATGCCTGCTGGAAAACGTCACCGATCATTGCCTCGTTGCCGTAGCAGGCAGCACAGTCGAACATTCTGTAACCGGCTTTGATAGCACCATAAACAGCATCAGAAACCTGCTCAGCCGTGAAACGGTCAGAACCAAAGGTTCCCATACCGATACAGGGAACTACCTGCCCATTGTTTAACACGATTTTCGGAATTGCATCCGGATTGATTGTACCCATAGTAAAAATCCTCCTTAATAATATTTAACTTTAAAACCGCAAATATGCGGGTATAGCTCTTAGAGTTCTTCGATCTCAACCTGCGGATAGATTCTCTCCATATCCTCTTTAACAAAGAATCCTGTCTCCTCACGAAGAGCTGCTGCTGCGGAAATAGCGCTTGCCTTCTTCAACGTCTCTTTTACAGATAAGCCTTCGCTTAATCCCAACGCAAATCCGGCGATCATGGAATCGCCGCAGCCTACTGTGTTGACGGCATCGATCTTCGGTACTCTGGCTCTGAAGATACCTTCATCACTGACTACGAAGGAACCGTCGCCGCCAAGAGATACGGCTACGATCTCAACACCGCTGTCATGTACCTGCTTAGCTGCATCCAGCATATCCTGGAAATCGTCACATGACTTTCCCGTCAGCATACGGATTTCATCGATGTTGGGCTTGATCATAGTCGGTTTTGCCTCGATGCCAAGCTCCAGCATCTTTCCACTGGTATCCAGGATCACCTTTTTGCCTGCATCCTTACAGATCTTAACCAAGGTCTGATAAGCATGTCCATCCAGTCCCTTTGGAACACTGCCGGACATAGCCACTACATCAGCCTCTTTGACCAGGTCTTTAAATTTTTCAACGAAACCTGCAAAATCTGCCTCACTTACGGTAAAGCCCGGTTCCAGATACTCCGTCTGTACATGGTTTACCGTGTCCCAGATATTGATACAGGAACGGCTTTCTCCGTCCACATGATAAAAAGCACTTTCGATGCCAAAGGGCTTTAAGGACTCAACAATATAGTTTCCGGCATGTCCCCCCACAAAACCGGTAGCTACAACTTTTGCTCCGGCAATGGATGCCGGTTTGGAAACATTCAGTCCCTTTCCGCCCGGAGTGTATGTACACGCTTTTACCCGGTTTACTTCACCCATAGCTGCACCTTCTACCACGTAGCGTTTATCTATTGATGCATTTAATGTTACTGTCAGGATCATAGTTATGCCTCACTGTCGATCAGGATCTTACCTTTTACGGTACCCGGTGTCTTGAACAGTTCAAAAGCCTCGTCAATCTTGCTGAGCGGAATGATCTTAAAGGTAAAGGAATCATCCAGCTTCAGATCTCCGGTAGCAAAATAATGTGCCACATTGTCCCACTCATGTCCCGGGAACGGAGCGCTGTAAGACATCCAGGAACCTGTCAGGTTGAATTCCTTACGGTTGATGTTCTCCCATTCTTTCACGGTGAAGGTCAGCTCTTTGGTAGGTGTTCCGATGAAGCATACGTCTGCTTTGTTGGCAGCCAACTCGAAAGCCATCTTCATGGTGATGGTATTTCCTGCTGTCTCAAATACATAGTCAAAGCCTTTGCCGTCTGTCATAGCTTTTGCTTCTGCCATGAAGCCTTCTTTCAAGGTATTCACACCGGCAGTAGCGCCAAGACGCATACCAAGCTCCAGTCTCTCGTCTACGATATCAAATACAACGATCTTCTTTGCACCAAAGATCTTTGCCCACTGCAGTGTCAGCATACCGATGGTACCGCCGCCCAGGATAGCCACTGTCTTTCCGCCTTTATAGTTGGTTCTCTCCAGACCGTGCAGAGCAACGGTGGCCGGCTCGAAGAACGCACCCTGCTGGAAAGATACGCTGTCTTCAAATTTCACTGCATTGGCTTCCGGAACGCATACATACTCAGCAAAGCTTCCGAAGGAATGGGAACCGATAAAGTCATAGTGCTTGCACAGAGAGTAGTTACCCTTCTGGCAATCCTCACATTTCATACAGGGAACCAGCGGAATACCGGCTACTCTGTCTCCCGACTGCAGGGAAGTAACCCCTTCGCCCACCGCTTCTACGGTTCCGGAATACTCATGTCCCAGAACGATGGGATAGTAGTGTGCCGCGTCTGCGTTTACACGCGGAATATCGGATCCGCAGATGCCTGTATATTTTACTTTGATCAGTACCTGACCTTTTTTCGGCACCGGTTTCTCGATGTCCTCATAGCGAATGTCACATTTTCCATGAACTACGCCAGCCTTCATTGTTTCCATTACTGATTGCCTCCTCTTTTCTTCATGATACCCTTCAGCTGCTGGTACAGCTCCAGGTATGTCTCATAATTTGCATCGTATACGACGCGTTTTTCTGTATCTGGTGTATGCTGTCTTTTCACCTCAATGGTCTTTGTGACAGCCTCATCAAAATCTTTGTATACGCCAACACCCACACCAGCCAGAAGAACTGCGCCCAGAGTGGTGGCTGTGTCGGATGCCGGTACTACGATAGGTTTTCCGGTAATATCGGCCTTGATCTGGGTCCACAGAAGGGAATTGGCGGAGCCGCCCATGGCTCTTAATACCTCGACCTTTGCCCCCACCTCTTCTGCCACATCCAGGTTGTGCTTTAAGGCAAATGCCGTACCTTCCATTGCCGCACGGATCATATGTCCTTTTGTCTTAGAGAAATCCAGGCCGTAGAATACTCCTTTGGCATTGGGATCCCAGATAGGGGAACGCTCGCCCGCCATGTAGGGAAGGAAAATCACGCCGTCACTTCCGGCAGGCACCTTTTCGGCGATCTCGTTGAACAGTTCCAGGGAGCTCTTGCCCTGCTCTTTGCCCACGATTCTTTCGTAGCCTCCAAATTCTCTCTCCAGCCAGCGCATCACTCCGCCGCCTCCGGTAGTACCACCCTGCAAAAGCCAGCGATCCGGAACTACATGATATCCAAGGATCAGCCGGGCATCTCCCTTCGGATTGTCCGTACAGATACTCATACCGCCGGCCTGTCCGCCCTGTTCCTGAGTCTCACCCACATGAAGTACACCGGTTCCCAGTGTACCGCAGGCTGCGTCAAGACCACCGGCAGCTACCGGGATTCCTTCCACGAGACCACACTGTGCCGCTGCTTCTCTGGTAACTTTGCCTACGATGGCATGGCAGGGATAGATCTCCGGCAAAAGATCTGTGGAGAATCCGAATTCTGCTGCCATAGCAGAATCCCATGTACCCTTAGCCATATTAAAGCAATGCAGGCCGTAGCCCTGAGACAGATCCTGAGACATCTGTCCGGTCAGCATATAGGCGATGTAACTGTTGGACTGCAGGATCTTTGTTGTCTTTGCATAAATCTCCGGCATATTTCTCCTGTACCAGAGGATTTTCGGTGTGGTGTAGGACGGCTGCAGCGGATTGCCGCACAGCGCCAGAATGTTATCCGCACCGATTTTTCCGTTCATTTCATCGCAGATATCCTGCGCTCTCGTATCCATCCAGATCGGTGTGCGGCAGAGAACTTCACCCTCTTCATCTACCGCGATGGCTGACCAGCTCTGGCCGTCGATGCCGATACCGGCGATCTCCTCCGGACGGATATTCCCTTTTTCCAGTACCTTCGGGATCGTGACACAGATCGCTCTCCACCATTCCCGGGGATCCTGCTCTGCCCAGCCCGGATGCGGATAATATACGTTGTAATCACCGTTGCCCGCCGCCAGCACATTACCGTTTTCGTCAAATACGGCAATCTTGCAGGCGCTGGTACCGATGTCAATACCCAGTAAACAGGTTCTCATGGTTACCCTCCCAATACATTGCTCAAATTCTTTTTTCTGTAACGGCAGCTGCATAACTGTACGTTTTGTCATAGCCTTATGATTGCTGCTGTATTATTTTATGTCTCTGATAGATCGGCCTCCTACATAGGTAGTAGGCAATATTACCGTCTCCACTTCTTTCCCATCTTCGTTCTGCAGTTTTCCCAAAAGGATCCTCACTGCTGCCACAGCCATCTCTCTTGTGGGCTGGGTCATGATGGAAAGCTTTGGTGAACACGCTCTGGCAAATTCCAGGTTGTCAAAACCGATAACCGACAGTTCCCCGGGGACCTGAATACCCGATTCATTGATCTCGATCATGGCTCCCACGGTCATCTCATAGTTTGAAACCAGCACCGCTGTCATATCCGGATGCTCCTCATGGAGCTTTCGCATGGCTCTGGCTCCGCCTTTGATGGTGTAATCGCCACAAACCATGAAGGAATCATCGAGAAAAAGTCCTGCCTCCATCATGGCCTTTTGAAAGCCCCAGTTTCTGGCGCTGGCTGTAAAAATATGCTGCGGTCCGGCAATCAGGCCGATCTTCTTATGACCTGCCTCCACCAGACGCTGCACTGCCTCCTTAGTTGCCCCCTCATTGTCTGCCAGCACACAGTCCCCGTGAAAGCCTCTGACTTTCCGGTCGATGAGCACCACCGGTTTTTTCTGCTTTTCAAACAGCTCCAGCTTTTCACTGTATTCTCCGGTAGGCATGATCAGAAGGCCGTCCACTCTTTTATGCAGCAGAAACTCCACCGCTTCAGCCTCCCGATGCTCATCACTGCGGCAGTCGCACAGCATCGTCGCATAACCGTTCTGGCGCAGGATATCCTCTGCCTCCGAAATGATCTCTGCGCAGAAGATATTATTCAGCTCCGGAATCACGATACCGATGATCTTTGTCTTGTTCGTCTTTAATCCCCGGGCCGTCTCGTTGACCTCAAAATGCAGTTTTTCGATGGCCGCCTCGATCTTAATGCGGTTCTTCTCCCGGACATTGCCGCCGTTTAAATAGGAGGAAATGGTGGCCAGACCCAGGCCTGTCTCACGGGCTATATCTTTGATGGTCGCTCCCATGACTTCTTCCTCCTTTTTGACTTCAAATTAACAATCAAATATCTGCCTTACCGTCACATCCGCACATCTTCATACGGGCGATTACCTGTTCCTTGACAGCTTCCATAGCTACTACGCCCAGTTTCTTGGGATCAAAGGTCTCCGGTTTCTCAGCCAGCAGCTTCTTTACGGCGTCAGTGTAAGCTACACGAAGCTCTGTAGCAAAGTTTACTTTGCACATACCATTGGCTACGCACTCTTTTACATCAGCCTCGCTCAGACCGGAAGCGCCGTGCAGTACCAGCGGGGCGGCAACTTTTCCTGCAATAACTTTTACTCTGTCTTTATCCAGGACCGGATCACCGGCATAAAAGCCATGAGCTGTACCGATGGCTACGGCCAGAGAAGATACTCCTGTACGCTCTGCGAAATCTTTTGCTTCTTCCGGATCCGTATATTTGTCAGCTTCTGCTTCCAGATCGTCCTCTTTGCCGCCGACTTTACCCAGCTCAGCTTCTACCGGAATACCTACGGCTTTGGCCACATCTACAACCTTCTTTGTTACAGCCACGTTCTCCTCAAACGGAAGTCCTGAGCCGTCGATCATAACGGATGTATATCCGGCATTGATAGCCTGCACAGCCAGTTCAAAGCTGCTGCCGTGATCCAGATGCAGACAAACCGGAATATCAGTCTTTGCAGCTTCGGCTTTAACGATAGCTGCGAAAGTCTCCAGTGTACCGTATTTTACCGTAGACGGTGTGGTCTGCATCATGACCGGAGCTTTGATCTCCTCAGCAGCTGCGATAACGGCTTTCACCATCTCCATATTTTCTACATTGAATGCGCCCACAGCATAGTGGCCCTTCTGGGCATCTGCAAGCATTTTGGTTGAAGTAACTAATGGCATTTCTTGATCCTCCTGTATTGGTTGATTTTCTTTGATTAACCGGGTATTTTTTCAAAACCGAAACGTTTCGGTTTTGTCTGTTTTTAATATACAATAGTTGGGAAACTTTTGCAAGTGGTTTTTTGAGATTTTTCGTAACTGTTCAGAACAGGCCGAATCACTTGCTAATGAGGCCATAAGAACATGATTCAGGTGTGAGCAGGAAATAGCAGAAAGATATCCTTACACCAAAGAAAATAAAAGCTTTGCAAAAATATCACCTTTACAAGCCGATATTCTGCAAAGCTTTTTTCTTATATACATACTATTATCATTTACTCTGATTTAGGAACAGCAAACCTCCCTCTGCCGTACCACTGATATCAAACGTTCAGGTACTATTCACTGTTTTTGATGAATTATTTTGTCTCAGAAGCCTGTGAACCATTCTCTGGAGCATCACTGGTCTCACTTGTCTCGGAGCTCCGGATATAATCTGTATTATCCTCTCCGGAAACCAGCGGATTCAGATAACCACACTGCACGACTTTGAGCTTGTCCGTGCTGGAACCGATCAGGATAATATCCCCTTCCTCGGTATACCACACATCGCCCGCATTCGTTGCTCCGGAACGGTCTGTACTGTCGCCGTACTCTTTTTTCAGCTTATCTTTCAGCGTCTTGTAGATTTCCTGATACTGCGCCTCAGACTTGGCCACTGCGGTCCATGCCAGCCCCATTAACTGTCCTTTGTCATCAAACATATACTTTACGGTACCGTCATAATCCAGATAGGATTTCGCATACGTATGGGTCTGGCCGTAATACATGGAGGGATATGTTTCTTTCTCCTCCCCCGTCTCCAGAGTGGCCAGGTCACTCTCCACGGTCTCCCATGTAGCGTCTGAAAAAGGCGCGATCTGAGCGGTCTTTTTTCCGCAACCGGTTAACAGCATGCCTGCTGCCATAACAATGCTTAAGCCTATGGTACAAAACTTGCGTAAATTCATCTGTAGAACCTCTTTTCTGTTAATTGTCCGAATCATTAAACTTTCTTTTTCATATTAGTTTACCATAACATTTCTGTATCCTTGCGTCAAGAGCTGGACGAATGGCCAAATTTTTCATAAACCAAAAATCCACGAGTTCTACCTCTCCAATATATGATAACAGAAAAGCTGCCGCTTCACATTTTCTCTGTAAAGCAGCAGCTACATTTATTCTATAATACTAGAATTTGAATACAGCCACACCGTATGCCGGCAGCGGATAGGCGATGGAATACTTCTGTCCGTCGCAGGCGATCTTTTCGGCAGTGTATGTTGTCTCCGGTTCGAAGTCTCCGCCGTACTTCGGATCCTTGCTGTTCATGATCAGTGTGTATTTTTTCTTTTTCGGCACACCTACACGGTAATCCTCCCTTGCCACCGGTGTAAAGTTGATGACAAACAGGAGATTATTTCTCTTGGTTGGTGACCAGCGCACAAAACTGAAAATGCTGCGGAAACAGTCATCTGCGTTGATCCACTGGAAGCCTTCATATCCGCCGTCGTTTTTGCCCAGTGCCGGATATTTGGTGTACATAGCCAGAAGATCTTTGTAGAAGGTCTGCAGATTCTTGTGATTGTCCTCTTCCAGCAGATACCAGTCAAGCTCTCTCGCCTCGCTCCACTCCTGCAGCTGACCAAAATCCTGACCCATGAACAGAAGCTTCTTGCCCGGATGACCTGTCATAAACGCATAACCACACTTCAGATTCTCGAACTTATCATCCGGATAACCCGGCATCTTGTTCAGCATGGAGCATTTCAGATGAACGACCTCATCGTGAGACAGTACCAGAATGAAATTCTCGCTGAAAGCATACATCATGGAGAAGGTCATCTTGTTATGGTTATCCTTACGGAAATAGGGATCCAGCTTCATGTAATCCAAAAAGTCATGCATCCATCCCATGTTCCATTTCAGGGTGAATCCCAGACCGCCGTCATCCACGGAGCCGGTAACCTTCGGCCATGCAGTGGATTCCTCCGCAATCGTCATAACGCCCGGATTGCGTCCCTGTACACAGCTGTTCATATGTTTAAAGAAAGCGATGGCTTCCAGATTCTCTCTGCCGCCGTATTTGTTGGCTACCCAGCCGCCGTCACGTTTACCGTAATCCAGATACAGCATGGAGGCTACCGCATCCACACGAAGTCCGTCCACATGGCACTGCTCGATCCAGTACAATGCATTGGCGATCAGGAAATTCTTTACCTCCGGCCGTCCGTAATTATAAATCTTGGTTCCCCAGTCCGGATGCTCACCCTGCCGCGGATCCGCATGCTCATAGCAGCAGGTGCCGTCAAACTCAGCCAGACCACAGGCATCCTTCGGGAAATGGGCCGGAACCCAGTCAAGAATAACGCCGATGCCCTTGCTGTGCAGATAATCCACCAGATATTTGAAATCCAGCGGTGAACCGTGACGGGCGGTAGGCGCATAGTAGCCGGTTACCTGATAACCCCAGGAACCGTCAAAGGGATGCTCTGCAATACCCATCAGCTCTACATGGGTATAGCCCATGCTCTTTACATAATCTGCCAGTTCTTCTGCAAACTCACGATAGTTATAATATCCTGCAGGATTTTCATCCGTGGCTTCATGCTTTCTCCAGGAACCGGGATGCACTTCGTATACGGCCATGGGATTGGTATGTACATCCGTCTTGGCACGTTTCTTAAGCCAGGCGGAATCTGTCCATTTGAAATCGCTGATATCTGCGGCGCGGGAAGCGGTTCCCGGTCTCAGCTCTGCCCAGTTGCCATAGGGATCCGCTTTATCAAGAATACGTCCGTTAGCCGCAAAAATACGGAATTTGTACATATCTCCGACCTTGATGCCCGGAATGAACACATCCCAGACACCGATGTCGCCTACTTTTTCCATAAAGCAGCCGCCGTCTTTTTCGCCCCACTCATTGAATTCTCCTACTACAGACACTCTCAGCGCATTCGGTGCCCACACGGCAAAATAAAAACCTTTGTTGCCTTTTTCATCCTCGGCCGGATGCGCACCAAGTTTTTTATAGATCTCGTTGTGATTACCCTGACCAAACAAATAAGCATCCAATTCCCCGAATCTTGCTTCACTTAATAACATCTATTAGCTCCTCCTTATGAATAAATGCCATACATAAACTGCTGTACAATACTTCGCACTGTGTCATCTGTTATCTCCCTGGTTCTGCGATCGGATTGACTGCAGTACATAAGAAAAGTCGTATCCAGAAGTCCCTGCAGACCCAGTGCAAACTGTTCCTGCCGCCCGTACATATTACCAAGCTCTGCTGCCGCTTCTTCAAACACCTGCACCAGCCGACTGTAATAACGACTGATCAGAGGACGCACCACCAGATGTCCCTCATTCTCTTCCCCCGTATAATACAGCGCCAGCACAAACCTGTATTCTTTTTCATGAGAAACGGCATAGCGAAGAAATGCTCCGGCAATCCTGAACAGTATATCCGGGAAATGATCCTCCGGCCGGCGGGCACAGGCATGCTCCAGCGCCTCCATCAGATCATTAAAAATCCCCTGGATCAAATCCTCCAGAAGTCCTTTCTTGCTGCCAAAGTAATAATACATGGTCGGCTTCGTCACCCCTGCGGCATCCACGATCTCCTGGATACCCACAGCATCGTATCCCCTTGCATAAAACAGATCCAGTGCACATGAAAGTAGTTTTTCTCGGTTTTCCATACTTCTTCCTCATTACTATGATTATGTGCAAAGTACTCCACTCTTGTCCACATTATACCAATCGGTATACTGAGAAGTCAAGGTATTCTGATGGGGAATATTTCGAGGGGCATATACAAATTATGCAGGGTATTTCGTAGAATATGCCGAAGGGACACCTCGGCGTTTTGGACCTTCTCATTATATAAAAAGAACCGGGAGCATTCCCTCCCGATTCCCATCATACTTTTTTTACGCTCGTCCTTTATACAAGCTTTGCAAACACTCGCCGTGCATTGGCCTCGGTGGCTTCGATAACCTCTTCAGTGGTGATACCGCGAAGGCGGGCAATCTCTTCGGCCACATAGGGCAGATACAGTGAACAGTTTCGTTTGCCACGATACGGAGTCGGTGCCATGTAGGGACTATCCGTCTCCAGAAGTATGCGATCCAGCGGAATATCCGCTGCCACCTCCTTGAGTTTCCGGGCATTTTTGAATGTGACTACTCCGCCGATACCGATATACAGGCCCATCCGCACGTATTCCCGGGCAAGCTCCACAGAGTAGGAATAGCAGTGCACCACGCCGCCGATCTCACCGGCATTTTCCTGTTTCAGGATCTCAAAAGTATCCTGCGCTGCGTCCCGACTGTGGATGATGAATGGAAGTTTTTCCTCCCGCGCGATCACCAGCTGCTGCCGGAACCAGTGCTGCTGCAGTTTCTGATGCTCCGGCTCTTTATGCCAGTAATAATCCAGACCGATTTCACCCACAGCTACAGTTATCTCCCGACGGCAATATCCCCGAAGTTCTTCCATAGCCGTTTCATCAAGTTCAGCCACATCATCCGGATGTACACCTACAGCAGCATAGATAAACGGATATTTTTCTGCCAATGCAATGCTATTTCTTGTGGTTTGCATACTGGCGCCCACATTGATCACACGTCCGATACCATTCTCAGGCAGCTCCCTCAGCAGTTCCTCACGATCTGCGTCAAACGCCTCATCATCATAATGCGCATGAGTTTCTATGATCATATCTCCATCTCCATTGTGTTTTTTACTTTTCGCTATCTTCACCCGCGTCTGCTGTAACGTAAATAACGTCGAGGCTGCCTTGCTGCGCCGTGAGGTGCGTGTAGGTGGTCTTGCTGTGGGCAAACGATCAAAGTGCGCCCTTAGCTTTGACAAGATCCACGGCTTACGTAATCTTATGCGCGAGCCCGCTTCAGCGAGCGCATTAGATGAAGTTAGCCGTTAGCTCGTCAAAGCGTTGCACTTGTTTGCCCACAACAAGACCACCTACACCCACCTCACGGCGCAACAAGGCAGCCTCGACGTTTTCACTTATCTTAACAGATCTCAGCGCCTGCCGGCATCTCCTTCTCCGGAGTCATCAGCGACAGATTACCGTCTGCGTCCTCAGCGCAAAGAAGCATACCCTCAGACAGCACACCCGCCAGCTTGGCCGGTTTCAGGTTAACAAGAACCATGACCTTCTTTCCCACCATCTCCTCAGCGGAGTATGCAGACTTGATGCCGGAAACGATCTGTTTCACCTGACTTCCGATCTTCACCTGGCTGCAGAGCAGCTTTCTGGATTTCTTCACTTCCTCACAGGCAATGATCTCTCCCACCTGGAACTGCAGCTTACCGAAGTCATCAAACGTAATCTCCGGTTTTGCCTCAATATCGATCACCGGCTCCTCTTCCTTTTCCGGTTCTGCCGGAGCAAGAGCAGCTTTCTGGGCAGCCTGGATCTCTTCTACCTTGACCATAACTTCCTTAACGTCCTGACGGGCAAACAAAATCTGCGGCGCATCTGTCACTTTCTGTCCTGACGGATACAGACCAAATTTCTTCAGATCATCATATTCTCTTGCAGGTGCGTTCAGCTGAGCCAGGATCTTCTCTGTAGTCTCCGGCATAAAGGAGGACAGCAGTGTGGCGCCGATACAGATACCCTCCACCAGATTGTACAGTACCTCTGACAGACGGTCCTTTTTAGTCTCGTCCTTGGCCAGAGCCCAGGGCATGGTCTCATCAATATATTTGTTGCAGCGTTTGAACAGGTTAAAGATCTCTGTGATGGCATCGGCCACACGCAGATCATCCATCTTGGCTTCCACCTTGTCCACAACAGCGCTGGACATTGCTTTCAGCTCGTCATCCACCGGTTCTGTTACACCAGTGCTCTTAACCACACCGTCAAAATATTTATTTGACATGGAAATTGTACGGTTAACCAGATTGCCCAAAGTGTTAGCCAGCTCGGAGTTCATTCTCTCCACCATCAGCTCCCAGGTGATCACACCATCGTTCTCAAAGGGCATCTCGTGCAGAACAAAGTAACGAACCGCATCCACGCCAAACAAATCTACCATATCATCAGCATAGATCACGTTACCTTTGGATTTACTCATCTTGCCGTCACCCTGTAACAGCCACGGATGACCAAATACCTGCTTCGGCAGCGGCAGATCCAGCGCCATCAAAAAAATCGGCCAGTAAATGGTATGGAAACGGATAATATCCCTGTCTCTTATACACATCTGACGCTGACGACGATACTCCTTGTGTAGATCT
>CALZOU010000043.1 GCA_945827805.1 uncultured Lachnospiraceae bacterium | reverse complement strand
AGATCTAGTACGGTCTCGTGGGCTCGGAGATGTGTATAAGAGACAGAAATATTTCTCTGTATTTCCAACAGCAGATACTACCAATCCTGAACTTTTGTCAACCCGGAAATAAAGTATCTGAGCCTCATCATCCTTAGACACAACACAGCTGTAATCTCCTGGATTTTCATAATCTACGACATAGCTGTTACTTGTTGCCCCCTCAATATCTTCATATTCACCTTCAGAATTTTCTCTTCTCCAGTGATATTCGAAAGCCTTCAAATCAATATCTTCTACACCTGTTCCTCGAGCTACATTTACCTTTAATTCTACACTGTTTCCTGGAGAAACATCCCAACTGTAATTATTCTGAGTAGCCTGCCAGTTTCCTCTTCTGTCCAAAGTGTATTTTACCGAACCAATTTCCTGTTCTCTACAATATACTTTGAGCAAAAATTCAGTATCATAATCCTCATTCTCGACTGTCATATCATAATCTGGATTTTCTTTATCAAGCGTAGCCAAGCACACGTTCCCATTATATAATTTAATATTAAGATCGCCAGCCCAAAATGCATCTTCTGCTGACTTATTTGTCCAATCTGAGTCATAATATTGATCGAGTTCTACATGCTCTAATACATCTAAATAACTTATATTAACATTTGCCCCCAAAGCAGCTTCTTCCCATACATTCCCTGATGCATTTCCTGAGATATCACCCTCAATATAGTTGCTGTCTTCAACAAGGCTTCCATCACCACGAACGACTGCCTGTGCTGCTACCGGCACACTAAACTGCCCCATGCACATTACTACGGCCAGAAGCATTGCCAGGTTTTTCTTAAAAGAAAATACCGGTTTTTTAAACTCAAAATTCATTTGTGTTCCTCCTCTTTCAAAATGTTTTATCTATAATAAACCCCTCTTCAGGGGGAAATTTTCTCTTCTTTCGTATGCAGGCGAAAGCAGGCAAACATCACGCACAGGATTGCAACATTTGTAGTCTGAGGACTGTTCACCAGGGATTGTCCCAAATAGGCTGCAAGCGGCAGAACAAAGGCAATGGCTTCATGTTTCCACAAACTCTTCTTCAGATAAAGGCCAATCACGCTTCCCCAAATAACAATCCAGCACAAGAATCCCGCGATACCTGTTGTCAGCAATATCTGTAATGGTTCACTGTGCGCCACAAGAATTTTCCTTGAAAAATAATCCGTCAGTTCCGCATAATAACTGCGCAGCATTTCCGGTCCGACGCCCAGAAGCTTATCTTTTACAGAAAAATTCCGGAATAAGTTCAGGGAATATCTCCATGTTCGTCCACGTTCTGTTCCCCAACTGTCGTTAAAATTCATTATCATATCCCACAGAAACACTGCCGCTGTAAGAATCAGCAGAAGTTCCAGGAGCACAGTAATTCTTCTCTGCGTTTTTTCACTGATCTGATCGCCAAATCTTCTCGCAAGTATCAGCCCCGCAATCCCAATCACAATAATTCCGACGGTAACCGGCAGGCGAAGGAACACTGCGGATATTCCCTTTATACTCACCACTTTTTCCGAAAAGAACGGGCAAATTCCAACAATAAGAAGCGCACAGCCATAGAGACACATTAATACAAATATTCTCTGTATCCTTTTTCCCTCTCCCATTATATAAGGGACTGCAAAAAACGCACACACGCCGATTCCCAGATAAAGCCCGTCACTTCCGCAAAGTACCATGTTCAGTACCGCAGGAATCAGAAATACGAGGCAGATATTCCTGGAAAACACAGATTCCGACGAAAGATAAAATACGGTAACCAAAGGAACCGTCAAACATAAATATCCCACAAACCAGTTTAGATTTCCTATGGTCGAGATATAACTGTAAAACTCCTTGGGATTGATATATTCATGCATTCCCAGTATGTCTACGCCCATGGAATGGAAAATTCCAAAAAGAAAGATTACCACATTCACCAAGAGGACAGGTATCCACAGATTTTGCCGATACTTCAGGTTAGAAGCCAGAAATCTGTAAAACAGTGTAAATGTAGCAAAAGTAAAGGCTCCTACCCGCCATCCCGAGAGCCCCCAGAATGACTCCCACACACTTCCCGACAGAAGACAGGAAATCAATGCAATCACACCAAATAAAACGATTCCGAGATCCAGAATATTTCCCGATTCCGGCAATAGTTCCCCGACAGACTTTTCCAGTACAAAACCAACCAGCATAAATATGCATGCAGCAATTGCCCCCACAACATACACGTGGCCTTTTGCTTCCAGTATATTGAAATATTTATTTTCAAAGAACAAAGGAACAACCAGAAATATCCAGAAAAAAAGGAACGATGCAGCATATTCCTTTATCTTCCTTCCAATCTGTTTCATCTGCCTCTCCACACCCTTCTTTAAGCCATTTCAAACCCTACTGTTTTGTTTTTTATATCACGATAATATGAGCTGCAGCCGCCGGAAGGAAACTTTTTCAGATCAATACTCCACACAGGATCGCTGCCAGTATTCTCTCTCTTTTCTCAGAAAGTACAATCTTTTATTTATGTTAACAGAGTTCTCTCTTTTTCACATTAATCCAGATTAACTATAAGAAAAAAAGCCGAGAAACATTCCATGTTTCTCAGCTTATCTCATAGCCTTCCTGTTTCAATTTATGACGGATCACACTCAGTCTCTGAGGTGTCATATTTAACAGCTGCGCAATATCCTTCTGCGAAGCTACCGGCAGTATTTCCGGCTTCGTCCGTACCAGCTACAGATATCTTTCTGTAGTAGGCAGACACCAGCATTGCCGGAGTTCCCGGCACTCGTTGAGGAAACACGTCAGCCATTTATTGATCATGTGCTCCAGTTGCTGATCCATCAGTTGCGACATAATTTTTTTAGGGATCTGCAATATCTCCGAATCTGCAATCGTCTCCACGCTCATCATAGCCGGTGTATTATTCTCTTCCCCACCTGACACTATGGGAACACCGGATCTGGCTTCCAGATAATTCATGAAAACCTTCCCATTCTCCAGAATAGAATAGCATTTCACCCCTCCCTGAATCAGCAGAGTTACATAGGACTGTACCTCATCCTGCCGGATCAGCATCTCTCCTTTTTTCAGGAAGCGAAGAACAGCATTATCCTTCAGCAACCGGATTGTCTTTTCATTTTTCAGTTTTAACACATCTTTCAGTATGTTATCCAGTTTCATACCTTCACCTGAATCATGTTCTTACGGCCTCATCCGCAAGTGATCCGGCCTGTGCTGAACAATATATCTTCCATTATACAGTATCATACTCATCAACATGGCAGATCTGTCCACATCAGTATATCACAAAATAATCTTTTGTGTCTATTCTTTTGTCTAATTCGTTGTTACTGTTTCCCGGCTTGACAGTGAACAGCAACTCAGCTCAGCCTTCCATACAACTCCACCGGTACATTGGCCTTCACCCGTATCCCGTCCGCCAGATACTCCTCCTCCAGAAGCTGTCCTTCCCGGCGGATCAGCTGCAAAAGTCCTGCGTCTTTATAGGAAAATATCCTCTCCAACAGAATATAGGACTCCTTCACCACTTCAGCCAGTGCGCTGCAGCAGGCATCCAGACCTTCCCCGGTCAGTGCGGAAATCGGCAGGCATTTCTCCGCCCGTCTGTCATGCAGTCCATGACGATCCTCCAGGCGGTCACATTTATTAAACAGCGTCAGAATCTTCTTCTGATCCGCCTCCAGATCATGCAGGGTATCATACACCACCTGCATATGCATATCCCGCATGGGATCCGAGGCATCCACCATATGGATGATATAATCCGCGTATTTTGCCTCCTCCAGTGTGCTCTTAAACGCTTCGATCAGATGATGCGGCAGTTTATGGATAAAACCAACCGTATCCGTAAGCAAAATCTCCTGCCCGTTTTCCAGTTCAAGAAGCCTGGTTGTTGGATCAAGAGTGGCAAACAGCTTATCCTCTTCCAGCACATCAGACCCCGTCATTTTATTCAAAAATGTGGATTTACCCGCATTCGTATACCCGACGATAGCCACAGTAGGAACATGGTTCTCTTTTCGTTTTTCCCGGATAAGTTCCCTGTGCTTCTGCACCGTCTGCAGATCTTCTTTAAGTTTGGAGATCCGACCATGGATCAGACGCCGGTCCATCTCCAGTTTCTTCTCACCCGGTCCTCTGGTACCGATGCCGCCGCCCAGACGGGACAACGATGCTCTCATACCCACCAGCCGGGCCGCCCGGTACCGAAGCTGCGCCAGCTCCACCTGGATCTTACCCTCACTGCTTCTGGCCCTGGCCGCAAAGATATCCAGGATCACCATGGTTCTGTCCAGTACCTTACACTCCAGGATTTTCTCCAGATTATTCATCTGCGCCGGGGACAGCTCATCATCGCAGACCACGCCATCCGCATCATACATCGCCAGCATCTGCCGCACTTCCTCCAGCTTACCGCTGCCCATATACGTTCCCGGATGAATCCTCTGCGCATTCTGCACCACACAAGCCACCGAATCCCCGCCAGCCGTCTGCACCAGCTCCTCCAGCTCCACCAAAGAATCCTCCATCGGGATCATCTCCGACCGCTCCGCCGTCTGCACCCCGATCAGAATAAACCGTTCCTTTACATCCTCATTCACCAACATCTCACTCACCGAACACACCTCCTAACCCAAACTCCATACTTTCCAAGACCAGATAGTCCAGTGTGCCATCTTCCGGCATATATATTCTTAACAAGCGACTTACCGAGCACGACTCCGAGACTACAGGCTCGGAGCGAGCGCAGGGGAGCGCAGGGAAGAATATATATGCCGGAAGATGGCATACTGGACTATCGTCACTCACTCACTATCTACTACTCAAAAACTGACTCTCCCGCAAAGCCTCCTCATCCCCCGGATACAGCTCCAGGTACTCATCCATACACACCTTAGCCTGCGCGAAATCCAGCTTATACTCATACACCACAATACGATTAAACAAAAGACTCTGCTTATCCTCATCCGCGGCAAAAGAAAGTCCCTTCTCAATACTGTCAAGAGCCGCATCATAATCCTTCTCCGCAATGCTGCACAGAGCCAGCCCATTATAGCCTTCTGCCGCATTCTCATTGCGGGACAGATATTCCTGATAAAGAGAGCGGGCACTGACCACGTCATCCATAGCCAGATATACCTTGCCAAGAAGCAGTCTGGCATCGTCAGAATTTTTACTTACCGCCTGCAGAAGCTCATCTCTCGCCTCGTCATAATATCCCAGCGTATAATTAAACAGACCTCGATAATAACAATCCTTCACTTCTGTCCGATCATCCTCACCGCTGTCCAGCGCCTGTTCAAGAAAAGCTTCTCCCTTTTTCTCCATATCATACTCCTGGCAGACAGAATAGATCAGCCAGCTGACCTCATAGCTGTCATCCAGCGCCACCGCTTTCTCAAAATCCTTCAATGCGCGGTCTGTGTCGCCTTTTTCCATATAGACTATACCACGCTTTTCATAGACTTCAGCCGTATGGGTGTACTCCAGAAGATTCGTGTAGGCTTCCGCCGCTCTCACAAGCTCGCCGCGGGCCCGGTAAGATTCTGCCAGATAATAATACACATCGATGGTAAAAGGATCGTTAACATCCTCCATCTCTTCCAGACTCTGTCTCAGCATATTGATGGCCGACTCATACTCTCCCATCTCATAGTAGGCGATTCCGAGTCCCCGATAATTTTCTGCCAGCCGCTGATTGTTTTCCAGTCCCTGCTGAAAACATTCCACCGCATTTTCATACATACCGGAATCCAGATTTTTCATTCCCTCATTGTAATATTTGTCTGCCTTGCCGCTGCATCCCGTAAGCATAAGTGACAGCAGGAGTACAGTTGTTATCCGTATTCTGCGTTTCATCCGCAATTCTCCATTATCCTTCCAGAACCAGGTCTTCCTGTTTCATCACATCGATCACCTGATCTACATATTTCTCGCATAAACTGTCATCCGCAGCCTCTACCATCACGCGAATCAGGGGCTCTGTACCACTCTCACGCACCAGAATACGTCCGTCAGCGCCCAGAGCTTCAGCCACCTTAGCCACCTCAGCCTGCATAGCCGGATTCTCTCTGGCGGTCTTTTTATCTGCCACACGCACATTTTTTAATAACTGCGGATATATCTTTACTTCGCCTGCCAGTGTACCGAGCGTAGTCTTCTGGCGGGTCAGCACTTCCATGATCATCAGAGAAGTCAGGATACCGTCACCGGTAGATGCATAGCGACTGAAAATAATGTGGCCGGACTGCTCACCGCCCAGACTATAGCCGTTGGCCTGCATATTTTCACAGACATATTTATCGCCCACTGCTGTCTGCTCATAACGGATACCTTCTCTGTCACAGGCCTTGTAAAGACCGATGTTAGACATTACCGTAGTAACGATGGTATCCCCGTTGAGCTGTCCCTTTTCTTTCAGATATTTACCGCATACATACAGGATCAGGTCACCATTGATCACATTGCCATGCTCATCCACAGCGATACAACGGTCTGCGTCACCGTCATAGGCAAAACCCACATCCAGATGATTTTCCTTTACATAACGCTGCAGATATTCGATATGTGTGGAACCGCATTCGTTATTAATATTCGTGCCGTCCGGTGTATTATTGATCACATACGTCTTGGCACCCAGGGCATCGAACACACTCTTTGCAATAGAAGAAGAACTGCCGTTTGAACAGTCCAGCCCCACCTTCCAGTTCTTGTAGGAACGGGTCGGAATAGAGATCAGATAACCGATATAACGGTTTCTGCCGGCCACAAAATCCACGGTACGTCCGATATTTTCTCTGTGTGCGAAGGGGATCTCCGGAATCTCTCCATCAATATATGCCTCGATCTGTGCCTCAATGGAAGCGTCCATTTTCTGGCCATTGCCATCGATCAGCTTGATACCATTATCATAAAAAGGATTATGGCTGGCGGAGATCATGATACCACAGTCAAACTCATCTGTACGGACCACATAGGCCACACTGGGTGTTGTAGTTACATGCAAAAGAAAAGCATCCGCTCCGGATGCGGTAAGACCTGCCACCAGAGAGTACTCAAACATATAGCTGCTTCTTCTGGTATCCTTTCCGATCACGATCTGAGCCTTGTGGTCTTTACCGAAGTACCAGCCCAGAAAACGTCCTACCTTATAAGCATGCTCAACTGTCAGATTAACATTCGCCTCACCGCGAAATCCGTCTGTTCCAAAATATTTTCCCATTTTACTTATCCTCCAAATCCGCCTGCACTTATGATCTGCAGTATTTGTTCAGTACCTTTACAGATATGATTCGTAAACCCACGAAAATCGGCTGCGCCGAAGGGTTTTTCCCACATCTGAATCATATTCTTACGGCCTGTATAAAACAGGCTGTGTCTGCTTAATTATAGTCATCGCAGCCATTTTCGTCAACCTGTGGTTCCATTCTCCGGAGATATGCCCTTCTCGCGGGCATATGCCAGCACCTGCGGCAATGCTTTTTCCTTTTCTACACCGGAAAGATGCAGATCATGGGCAAACGCCAGCACATCCGAAAAGGCCGGTCCCGGCCGCAATCCTGCCCGTACCAGATCCGCGCCCATTACACAGGGTCTCGCCATGATATCCTGATACAGCTTCAACCGATCCCTGAGAAAGGCTTCCTCCGCCTCGTCCCTCACTGCTCTGTCTCTTCCCATCCGGTCACTGAAAGACAACAGTAAAAGATCTCCCGGAGCCACTGAATCGTCAAACATCCGGTTAGTAGCCGCAAAAGATGATCTGTCTCTGCCCAGCTGATGGGGCCGCATGTGCATTTTTACCATATTCAGCACATATTTATTCAGCTGTACCTCAGTAGTCAATCGACTCACAAAGGTCTTTGCCAGAGGCACACCCTCTTTTTCATGATCAATGGCCCTGAGACCCTTCGGGGTCATCCGGGTAGCCGTACTCTTGCCCATATCATGGCAAAGTGCCGCCATCATCAGGTCTATAGCCGAGGATGCCTCATTTCTTCGCAAAGCCGCCTGATCCAATACCATCATCGTATGGGTCCATACATCCCCCTCCGGATGCGTGGCCGGATTCTGTTCTATACCGATCAGTGCCTTCAGTTCAGGAAACCAGACATCCAGCTGCTCCATCCGGCGCATTTCTGTGAAAAACACGGAAGGCCGCTGTGCTTTTAACAGAGCTTTTTCCAGTTCTCCCATGATACGTTCGCTGGCCAGAGCCGACAGATCCATGGTTTTTGCCAGAGCAATGGTCTCATCCGCCACCGAAAAGCCGAACCGGGCCGCAAACTGTGCCGCCCGAAGCACTCTTAAGGGATCCTCCACAAAAGTGTCGCTGTTTACATGGCGGAGTACACCCTTATGCAGATCCTCTATACCGCCAAAATGATCCACTACCTTACCGGTCAGCACATCCTCCATCAGAGCATTCATGGTAAAATCCCGGCGAAGAGCCGCCTTGTACGTTCCCAGATATGGATCCACATACACCGCGAAATCCTTATGGCCCCGGCCGGTGGCCTCTTCTTTTCTTGGCATGGCAATATCCAATCCATAGCCGCGAAGGCCGTAGATGCCAAAGCTTGCGCCCATCTCCGTGCGTTTTCCCAGGCCATCCAGGATCTCTCCCAGTTTCTCCGGGGAAATGCCGTGGATCTCAATATCTATATCCTTATTTTCCATCCCCATCAGTTTGTCCCGCACGCAGCCGCCGACGAAATACGTACTGCCGCCGGCCTCCTGCACGCGAAGGGCGATCTCATGGGCCATCTGTAAATCTTTATTTTTCATATCAGTCATTTAATTTTGCCAGTTTTGCCGCCTGATCCGCGCTGGTCAGCTGATCAATAATCTCGTCCAGATCGCCGTTTAAAATCTCATTGAGGCGATGACTGGTATACTTGATCCGGTGATCCGTCACCCGTCCCTGAGGGAAATTGTAGGTACGGATCTTTTCAGAACGGTCTCCCGTACCCACCTGACTTCTCCTTGCCTCAGCTTCCGCATCATGGCGTTTCTGCAGCTCCAGATCGTACAGACGGGAACGCAGTACCTTGATGGCTTTATCCTTATTTTTCAGCTGAGATTTCTCATCCTGACAGGAGATCACGATACCTGTCGGAATATGAGTCAGACGAACCGCAGAGTCCGTGGTGTTTACGCACTGTCCGCCGTTTCCTGAAGCACGGAACACATCAAACTTACATTCGTTCAGATCCAGTTCAAAATCGATCTCCTCTGCCTCCGGCATAATGGCAACGGTGATCGTAGACGTATGGATGCGGCCGCCGGACTCAGTTTCCGGCACACGCTGTACACGATGCACACCACTCTCATATTTCAGGCGGGAATAGGCTCCGACACCGTTGATCATAAAGGTAACCTCTTTGAATCCTCCGATACCATTCTCATTCAGGCTCAGCATCTCTGTCTTCCAGCGACGTCCCTCCGCGTATTTCACCAGCATGCGGTAGATCTCTGCCGCAAACAGCGCAGCCTCATCACCACCGGCACCGGCACGGATCTCTACGATAACGTTTTTCTGATCATTTGGATCCTTGGGGAGAAGAGCCACTTTTAACTTCTGCTCCAGCTCCAGGATCTCCTTCTTGGCGTCAGAAAGCTCTTCCTTGAGCATTTCCCGCATTTCTTCGTCCTTTTCCTCGTCCAGAAGCATCAGGCTGTCCTCGATCGTCTCCTGACATTTCTTATAGGCCTTATACGTATCCACCACCGGCTGCAGCTCTGCCTGATCCCGCATCAGCTTCTGAAAACGGGCGGAATCTCCTGCCACTGCCGGTTCATTTAACTCATTTAAGATCTCCTCCAGACGAATCTGCAGGGTCTCCAGTTTATCCATCATTGAACTGTCAAACATCTTTTACTCCTCCTGTTGTTCATCTGCTCGCCATCCCAAAGCCACCCGGTCAAGACCGGCCAGATCCTTCAGGATCTCAATATTACGATAACCTGCTTTTTTTAAAAGTGCTGTCAGCGCCTGTCCCTGATCATAGCCGATCTCAAAAGCCAGAAGCCCTCCGGGCACCAGATGCCGATGGGTATCCGCAACAATTTTACGGTAAAAATCCAGACCATCCTCACCGCCGTCAAGAGCAAGCACGGGCTCATGATCCTTCACTTCTGTATCCAGAGTAGAGATCACATTTCGCACAATATATGGCGGGTTGGATACGATAATTTCATAAGTATCTTCAATATTTTCCCACAGATCGCTGAAAATAAACTGCGCCTCACATTCCAGTCTGTGCGCATTCTCCCGGGCCACCAGAAGCGCTTTTTCGGAAATGTCCGCCCCGGTGCCCAAAAGGCCTTTTTCTTCCTTTAAAAGGCTCAGAAGGATACATCCGCTTCCGGTACACATATCCAGCACCCGACGTTTACCATTCTCTGTGACCGGCACAGCAGGAAGCCGCGTCAGCACCGCCTCCACCAGGACCTCCGTATCCATTCTGGGGATCAGCACATTTTCATTGACAAAAAAAGGATAGCCCATAAACCATGCTTCACCTGTGATCTGCTGTACCGGGATATGCTGATTTCTCTTTTCCAGCATCTTTGCCAGACTGCATATCTCTTCATCGCTTAAACATTTATCCCGATCCAGCGTATATTCCATACGGCTCATGCCCGTCACATGGGAAAACATCAGCCAGGCATCACTTTCCGCATCAGCAATCCCGGCACTTTCCAGAGAGGCAGACGCTTTTCTCAGCCATTCCTGTGCCGTCATCTTTCTTTAACCTCAACGCCGTTTTCTGAAAGATACGCTTTCCAGTCGAAAACGGCCTCTACCGCAGCAATTGCCACCTCCACCATGGAAGCGTCCGGCTCAGCCGTAGTGAGTTTCTGTAAAAAGAGACCCGGCTTGCTCAAAAGACTGATCAACGGATTTTCACTGCTTCCCGCCAGGCGGATGATCTCATAGGATACTCCGGCGATCACCGGGATCAGAAGCAGGCGGATCACAATACGCCACAGCGGAGATTCCACGTGAATAAACAGGAAAAATATCACGCTGACAATGACTACAAAAAACAGAAAACTGGTACCGCAGCGCTTATGCTCACGGGAGCTTTTCAGCACATTCTCCACATTCAGTTCCAGACCATGTTCAATACAGTTGATGCATTTATGCTCGGCGCCGTGATACATAAAGGTTCTCTGAATATCCTTCATGCGGGAGATCAGCAGAATATAGCCAAAAAAGATCAGCAGCCGGATACATGCCTCCAGAATGGTGATCAATGTCTCCGATGCCGTCACCAGACGCAGCGCCCGGGAAGCAAAATACGGCAGCATGATAAACAGGCCCACACACAGTACCAGCGACAATGCCACAGCACCTGTCATCATGATCTTATCTTCCTTTTCTTTCTTTTGCTGCAGTTTTTCTTTTTCTTCTTCTGTCTCCGGCTTCACTGTTTCTTCCTCTTCATCCTCGTAAAATGTGGAAGAATACATCAGGCACTTCGTACCGATCACCAGAGATTCCAGAAAATTAAATACACCGCGGATAATCGGCACCTTATATGCCCATTTCCAGGGAACCAGAGGCTTATAGGGATCTACCTTTACCTCGATATCGCCATCCGGCTTACGCACCGCTACAGAGTACACGTCTTGATGGCGCATCATAATACCTTCAAGCACCGCCTGGCCGCCAATATTTGATGATTTCATAATACCTCCTACCTGCCTCAACAGGCAAAATACGGACAGCACCCTGTCCTGTACAGAATTTTCCGTATGTATGAAAATAGGTTGAGATCTGCCGACCTCAACCTAATCACATCAACTCTTTTATGGATGATTATTTCACACCATATTTCTTGTTGAATCTCTCGATACGTCCGCGAGCGGATGTAGCCTTCTGCTGTCCTGTATAGAACGGATGGCATTTGGAGCAGATCTCAACGTGCAGATCCTCTTTTGTAGAACCTGTTACGAATGTGTTACCGCAGTTGCAGGTAACTGTAGCCTGATAGTATGCCGGCTGGATAGCTTCTCTCATGATATTCACCTCTTACTTTTTTACTTATTCCTTGAAATCTGTATATTTCAACTTGATTAAATTCAAACAGCTTCGTAATTGTAACATACATAAAAGGAAAAAGCAAGCATAAACCTGTTTTTTTATCGTGCTTTTTGTGACTGTTGAATGCTGTTTCGTGTCCTGTGATTATATCAGCCTCTGTTTTTTCATCATCTGGACAAATTCAGCATTGTTGGCTGTACGGGAGAACATATTCAGGATATTCTCCACCGCTTCATCCGGCTTGAGACCATTTAATGCCTTACGCATATTGTAAACCGTCTCCTGCTCCTCCGGGCTCAGAAGAAGATCCTCTCTTCGGGTGCCGGATTTCTGGATATCTATGGCAGGAAATACTCTCTTTTCCTGCAGCTTGCGGTCCAGCACCAGTTCCATGTTGCCGGTACCTTTGAATTCTTCGTAAACCACGTCGTCCATCTTACTGCCTGTATCCACCAGAGCTGTAGCCAAAATCGTCAGGCTGCCGCCCTCGCGCATATTTCTGGCTGCACCAAAAAATCTCTTTGGCATGTGCAGCGCAGCCGGGTCAAGACCGCCAGACAGCGTGCGGCCGCTGGGCGGTACCGTAAGGTTATAGGCTCTGGCCAGACGGGTGATACTGTCCAGAAGGATCGTAACGTCTTTTTTGTGTTCTACCAGACGTTTTGCCCTCTCGATCACCATCTCGGATACGCGCTTATGATGCTCGGGAAGTTCATCAAAGGTAGAATAGATCACTTCCACATTCTCACCACGGATAGCTTCCTTAATATCGGTTACTTCCTCCGGACGCTCATCGATCAGCAGAATGATCAGATGCATCTCCGGATTATTATACAGAATAGATTTTGCACAGTCCTTTAACAGCGTAGTCTTTCCGGCTTTTGGCGGAGAAACGATCATGCCTCGCTGTCCCTTACCCACCGGACTGATCAGATCCATGATCCGCATGGCCATGCTTCCGCCCGGACGCTCCAGACGCATCCGCACATTGGGAAATACCGGTGTCATATCCTCGAAATTGCGTTTTCTGGTATTTTCACCGGGCGGCATTCCGTTAATGGCTGTCACATATAACAACGCCGAGTACTTTTCTCCCGGACTCTTGATGCGGGTATTACCCCGGACAATATCGCCTGTTTTCATATTAAAACGGCGAATCTGGGACGGAGAAACATAGACATCGTTGTCACCCGGCATGAAGTTGTCCGAACGGATAAATCCGAATCCGCCATCCTGCACAACCTCCAGAATACCTTCGGCGGCCTGTCCGCTGTCCAGCTGCTTATGCTCCGTGCGGATATCCTCGATCTGTTCTTCTGATTTTTCCCGCACTTCTCTTCTCGGTGTATATGCGGCCTTTTCCTCTCTTACCGCCTGCACCGGAGCTTCCGGTGTGTCCGGTGTTTCTGCCTTTTCTGTTTTTTCTGTTTTTTCTTTCTCGTCAGCCTCAACCATTTTTTCGATCAGCTGTTCTTTTCTAAGCGTAGAAATCCCTTTTAAACCTCTGTGCTTTGCCAGGTCGCGAAGGACACTTGCAGACAGAGATTCATATTTTTCTCTCATCAATGTTCAGTTACCTCTGTTGGGGAAATTTTTAACGATTGGAAACAATAGAATATATTTGCTATATCATACACTATGTTTTCTCTTTTTTCAAGATGAAATCGATAACAAAAAGCCAGCAAAAGCTTGACCAAAACGTGTATTCTTTTCACTGTCTCCGGGAAAAGAATACACATTTCTCATGCGGAAAAAGGGACTTGAACCCTCACGCCTTACGGCACAGGAACCTAAATCCTGCACGTCTGCCAATTCCGTCATTTCCGCAGCTGTCTTGCCTAAGCGTGGGTCTCATCACGAAACCCACGCCTATTATAAACTTTACCACTTTGCCATGTCAAGGATTTTGCGTACTGCCCACACAAGGCTCAATAAGTGTCACGCAGAACATATCTTCTTGCCGCTCCACTTTCATCATTCCGTTCATATCCTTCATGATTTTTTCACAGGTCTTAAGTCCCACACCGGTGCTGCCTTCCAGGGTCTCTCCCTGCAGCACCCGGTTTTTCACAATAAGATAAAAACAATTGTCCATAACCTTCGAAGTAAAGATCAGTTCCGCATTTTTATCTGCGTATTTACGAATATTCGACACCAGATTGTCCAGAACGCGGCGATAAAAATCCATATCAATATCCAGATAAACATCTCTGCTTTCCTCCGAAAACTCTTTTCGGATCAGCCAGTTATCCGACAAAAGATCGGCGATCTGCGTATCTTCAATGCTGACCAGTACATCTGCCACACTGACCAGCTCCATTTGGTAATTTTCCTGGGTTTTTCCGGAAACCAGAGAATATTCAAACAATGTATCCGTCATCTCTTTGAGCTGAAAAGCTTTCTGGTGAGCATTTTCCAGATATTTCTGTTCCTGCTCACTGTTCTGGAATCTGTGCATCTTCAAAAGCTCCAGATAACCGATCAGGGATGTCATGGGTGTCCGAATATCGTGGGACAGAGCTGTCACCAGATCCCTGTTCAGACGTACATTCTTTCGTTCTTCATTTTCACGGAAAAGTACTGCTTCTCTCATACTGTTAAGGCCCTGTGCCAGTTCGGATATCTCATCCCGTCCCTTCACCGTGATCACATACTCCAGATTACCGCCCTCAAGGATCTTTAACTCATCGGCCAGAAGCTTGATATATTTGATCTTCCGGTTGATAAAAAGAAGGAACAGCGCCAGATAAAATAAAGCGCCCAGACCAAGACTGGCCATGTATGCCACACTGTAATATGAATAAACGCGGTCATACATCATCATGACATGCATGTGTTTTCCATCAGCAAAGACAAGTACTCCATTGGCATCGGCATTTTTCTTGGAAGTGGCATACTCAGTTTCCGCAACCTTGACGGTCAGCGGCTGTTCATCAGAAAAGATATAAAAATACGTCATTTCTTCCGTTTCTTCATCGTACAGAGAAAAAGACACATTCTCTTTTTTCTGCCATCTGCTGAGAAGGGTTGTATCCTCATCCGAAAGCTGATACTCATCAATGTAATTCTGCAGAGAGCTGATCATCTTCAGCGCATGCTTTCCCAGATATGCCGCCGATGACAGCTGTCTGTCTACCCAGGAAACCCCTAAATAATAGGAAGTCTTCTGCACCGAAAAAGCAAAAACAAGAGAAATCAGGGCCGCTGCCAGAATCTCCACACGAAGCTTTGCCAGTCCCCTTCTTTTTTTACTCAATTCTGTACCCCCTTCCCCATACAGTTTTGATATATTCCGGTTTCTGTACGTCCTCTTCTATTTTCTTACGAATATTCCGGATATGTACCGTAACTGTATTGTTGGAAGCCATATAGTAAGTCTCCTTCCAGACGGTTTCATATATGGTCTGTACACTGAATACTTTTTTGCGGTTCTCTGCCAGCAGACACAGGATCTGATACTCTGTATCTGTAAAAAGTACTTCTTTTCCCTTCACATAAACACTGCTCTTGTCTTTATCGATCACCAGATCTTTAATACGGATCACATGATTTTCTTCAGCATCGCCGCCGGCAGCTTTCTGATTATATGCATGATAACGACGGATCAGTGCTTTTACCCGGGACAGAAGCTCTGCATAGGAAAAAGGTTTTACCAGATAGTCATCTCCTCCGGCTGTAAAACCGGCGATCTTATCTGCGTCTGTGGACTTGGCTGTCAAAAACAGGATCGGCACCATGGACTTTTTACGTATCTCGCTGCAGGCCGTGATCCCAGAACATTCCGGCATCATCACATCGAGAATAACCAGGTCAAAGGAATCGTCCATCTGGTCAACGGCTTCCCGGCCATTATTTGCTGTTATTACCTCGTAACTTTCGCCTTCCAGCATGATCTTTATTACTTCCAGGATAGACTCATCATCGTCCGCCACTAGAATTCTTCTTTTTTCATTTGTCATTTCACCACCAACCTCCTTTTTTCGTAATAGTACCACAGACCTCCCCACAAAAAACAGTACTGCAGCGTAATATTTACAATTATTAATATATTGGGGCACAAAAAAAAGGTCCACCGGACCTTTTTTTCATATGCATGGCAACAAAAAAACACTCTTTCGAGTGTTTGTATTGGGTTCGCATTTCCCAGTCGAAACTGGGCTAGTTGGATTTGAACCAACGAATGCAGGAGTCAAAGTCCTGTGCCTTACCCCTTGGCGATAGCCCAATAAAAAAAGGGTGGATACAGGGATTCGAACCCTGGGCCTCCAGAGCCACAATCTGGCGCG